>NZ_JBATLB010000078.1:0-4276 GCF_049669965.1 Muriicola sp.
TTTAATTATAAATGGTCCGATTTTGAAAGAAACCAGGCCAAACACATGCAGAGCACTTTTGAAGAACTCATTCATAGTATGGGTGGAGAACCTCTTGGAGACACACCCACCAAAGAACAGGATTACGGCTTGTTAAATCCGGGACAAATCATCCATGAAGTAGGGACCACCCGGATGGGAGACGATAAAAAGAGATCTGTGGTAAACCGTTTTCAGCAATTGCATGATGTTAACAATGTTTTTATCACCGATGCAGGTCCTTTTGTATCTCAGGCCGATAAGAATTGTACCTGGACCATCCTCGCACTTTCCTGGAGAGCCTCTGACTATATTGTGGAACAGTTGAAACAACAAAATATCTAAGTTATGGACAGAAGAAAGAGTATAAAATCCATCCTGCTGGGCTCCGTTGCCGGTGGACTTGTACTTCACGGGTGTAAACCGGGTGAAGAAAACGAGGAAGATTTGAAAGCCTTGGTAGCAGACGACAAGTATTTTGGAAGAACCCCGGAGGAACTGGAAGAAATTGCCAAGCTCAATGCGGAACAATTTCTAAATGAACACGAACTGGAAACCATTACGGTACTCAGCAACCTTATTTTACCGCCAAACGAACATGGAGGCCCTACAGAGGCGGGAGTGCCAGAATTTGTAGAGTTTATGGCCAAGGATATTCCTGAATTGCAAACTACCTTGCGGGGAGGACTTATGTGGTTAGACCACAAAAGCAATACAGAGTACGGAACCGAATTTAAGATCACGCCCGAAGCCTCTCAAAAAGAGATACTCGATGGTATTGCCTTTTACGATACAAAGATTCCCATGGACGATCATCCTTTGGAAATTCAATTCTTTAACCTAATGCGGAACTTAACGCTTTGTGGGTACTATACCTCCAAAGTAGGGATAGAAGATCTTGGATACAAGGGCAATATGCCAAATATTTGGGACGGGGTGCCTCAGGAAGTGTTAGACCAACATGGGATGGCCTATGACGAAGAATGGCTTGCCAAATGTGTAGATCAAAGCAAACGAGGGGATATTGCGGTTTGGGACGATCAAGGAAACTTACTCACCTAGAAATTTAAAGATCATACTACTATTTATTAATAAGGATACATCAATGACATACACTAAATCAATATTTGCATTACTGGTATTTTCTATGCTAACCATGCCCGTGATACAGGCACAGGAAGTGGGGATTCAATTATACAGTCTCAGAAATCAATTTAAAAAAGATGTAGAGGGTACCTTGAAAATCATTCACGATTGGGGTATCACCAAAGTAGAAGGAGGGGACACCTATGGATTGCCTTTGGATGAATTTCTGGGATTACTTAAAAAGTACGACCTGGAAGTAGTTAGTGTTGGAGCTTCCTTTGAGGAGTTGGCTAGTGATCCTGAAGCCGTGGCCGAAAAGGCAAAAGACTACGGCGCGGCCTATGTAATGTGCGCATGGATCCCGCACAAAGGTGATGATTTCAACATAGAGGACACCAAAAATGCCGTTGAGGTCTTTAACAGGGCAGGAGAGATCCTGGACAGAAGTAATATTATATTGACGTATCATGCACACGGGTATGAATTCAGGCCTTATGGATCTGCTACCTTATTTGATTATATGTCCGAAAATGCAGAAGATTTCTATTTTGAAATGGATGTGTACTGGTTTCAACACGGAGGTGCGGATCCTTTAGCATATCTAAATAAATACACAGATCAGTTTGTGCTCATGCACCTGAAGGATATGGAGAAAGGTATAAAAGGTAATAATACCGGGAGTGAAGATGTTGAAACCAATGTAGTGCTTGGTACCGGCCAGATCGACATGGTAGAAATCATCGCCAAGGCTAAGGAATTGGGCATAGAATACATGTTCATAGAAGATGAATCTTCCAGAGTTGTTGAACAGGTTCCTGAGAGTCTTGCGTTTTTGAAATCTCTTGAGGATCAGTAAAAGCAATTTCCCCGGCTAGGGAGTACTACTTTTTTATTGCCACGCCTATCATTGAATCTGCGGTCCCATAGTAGAGGAACCATTGCTCTTTAAAATACACCAAACCTTCAATAAAGGTTGTACCGGCCGTATATTGCCCGCTGGTCTCATGGGGCAGACTCGGACAAATAAAGGGTTCTGGTAATCGTTTGAGAAATTTTGCCGGATTCTCCTTGCTAAAAAGAACCTGTCCGCCACAATAGGTGTTTTCGGCTACCATGGTACCGGCCCCTGGGCCACTTAGATTCTTTCCATTATAAAGTAGCAATATTCCCTGTTCTGTATACAAAGCAGGCGGTCCGGGTTCTACGAGATGACTGTCGAAATCCCCTAAACTGGGTTTAAAAACATGCAGTAATTCTCCATTTTCATCTAACAATGGCTGCCAATTAATGCCGTCTGTGGAACTAGCGAGATTCATAAATAATTCTCCCCAGTACATCCAGTACTTATCCATGAGCTTCTTGGCAATGAGTCGGCCATCTTTTAGCTCCGTCACTATAGAACCGGATTTACTCCAGGCATCCAGGAATTTACCATTATAGGCCTTTTCAAAAACAGGACCGTTTTTGGTCCAATTCCGGAGGTTGTCAGAAGTAGCTGCAGAAAGTCGGGCAACGTCTTTGTTCCAGCTGGTGTACATCATCAGATAAGACCCATCCGGCAGTTCCACTACACGTGGATCTTCCACCCCTCCCGGGTGATCCCATTTTGCAAAGGCGTCGTTATCCGGAAAGAGCACCGGATCTGGATATTTGCCAAAGGAAATCCCGTCTGTACTGTAGGCCAATCCAATCCTGGAGGTTCTTCCCCCTAAGATGGCGGCAGGATTATCTTCTGCCCTGAATAAAAGGAACACCGTATCGTTTCGTACGATGGCTCCGGGATTAAATACGTCTGCTTTTTGCCATTGAACTAGCTGTGCATCCAATGGATTTAAAAAAACAGCGGTGCTATCGGCTTGTAGTATAGGGTTGGTGGCTGGTTTTTCAAATCCAAGCATCCATGGTTCTTGAGCGATGGAACAAGAAATACCGAGGAATAAAAAGACAAGGCACATTGTGGAGAGATTTCTCATGAATACTTTTAATTTAGCTTGTTGGTTGAGGTATCCCCTTTTGTATGTCGGATCAGGAATGAACAACAATGAAAGGTACGGCTTTTTAAGATTATCCTTACTTTTAAATCCTCATAGAAATAATTTCATAGCCTAAACCTTGAAGAAAATCATTTGCCTTATAGTAGTTGTTTTTATCGCTGCCAATTGCCGGGAAAAAGAAAAGGACGTTGTTCCGGAACAAGTTCTACTGCCACCGGTTGCTTCTCAGGATTCGGTGCCTGCGCCCGTGGAAACCCGGGTCCTTCCCACATTAGACGGAATATCGGATACCACCTTTATAAGACTGGCCGACTATAATGAGGATTTTGCCTACGAGCTGCGGTATGCCACGGAGAACAATTTCTTAAAAACCAAAGTATACGACTGTGCGGAATGTTATACCCGAAAAAAAACGGCTAAAGCACTGATCGCCGCCAACAAGGTATTTCTCAAAAAAGGATTTCGCATCAGATTCTTTGATTGCTACAGGCCCAATTCTGTGCAATACGAGATGTGGAAGATCTTTCCTAACCCTCAGTATGTGGCAGATCCTGCCAAAGGATCTATTCACAACAAGGGAGGAGCGGTAGACATTACCCTGGAAACGCTTGAAGGCGACCCCCTGGATATGGGAACCGATTTCGACTTTTTTGGTAGGGAGGCACACCACGATAACAGGCAACTACCGGAAGAAGTTTTAGAGAACAGAGGGTTGCTTAAAGAAGTTATGGAAGCAAATGGTTTTTGGTCTGTTAGAACAGAATGGTGGCATTACAATCTGAGTAGCGCCTCTAACGACCCGGTGGCTAATTTTCGGTGGGATTGCCCCTAAGAGCATTTATGCTTTACGGCAACGAATCAGAATGCGATTGTCTTTGTAGTCTGTGGTAAAGAAAAAATACATCTCACCTCCATCTAAAATTTTATAGTCTTTGCGAAGTTTAGACACGGATTCCGGGAAATTTCTGGTGGTAACGTTGGCTTTAACACCCTTAAAAGCCCTTATATTCTTGTTGTTATAAGGAATTACCTCCAGGATCTCAAACGTGCGCCCGGGAAACTCTATCAACTCCTCAGAGGTGTAAAGGTGAGAATGCTCCTGTAACTTCTTTATACCAAGGTGAACCCCAAGGCTTTTAAAGGCGCCTGTTTTAAGAATAGCGGCGTTCGGTTCGTAC
>NZ_JBATLB010000079.1:0-10388 GCF_049669965.1 Muriicola sp.
GGGTCTGAAGGCAGATCCCAGGGAAATGTTTGAGTTCCGGATCCAAAGGGATCTGCACCTTGCCCGCAGAATGAATGCCAATAGGCAACCGCAAATTTAAAATGTTCGCGCATGGTTTTACCTGCAATACGGTATTCATTATCATAATATTTATAGGCCAGCGGATTGTCGGATTCCTGGCCCTCAAATGCAATGTCGCCTATTCCTTTGTAGTATTCTTTAGTGCCGAGTAGTGCCATTGTGTTGTCTTATAATTCTTTCTCCAGTAATTCTTTCCAGTGTTGGTATGCCTCCAGATACGGTTTGGAATCTTTATGAGGATAAAAAGTATGTATGTGGTCATTTTTTAACTGCGTTTCTCCAAAAGCTTTAAAATCCCCATTTTCTAAAGCACATGCCCTGGCTGCGCCAACAGCTCCCGTGGTATCGTACAGCTCAATGGGAAATCCTATTAAAGTACAAATGGTATTGGCAAAGACCTTGGATTGAAACAAATTATCATTGCCCGCCCTAATGACTTTTGGTTGAAGACCTTCAGCCAGTAAGATCTCCATGCCGTACATAAAGGCAAATGCGATTCCTTCTAACGCTGCTCGGCAGATATGTGCATTAGTGTGGGTATTCAGATCTATATTTAAAATTTTACTTCCAATGTTCTTATTGTTTAACATACGCTCGGCCCCATTCCCAAATGGCAACAATACCACTCCATCGGATCCTACGGTCACCTTTTCGGCTAGGGTATTCATTTCCTCATAGGAGGTGAATTTCAGGTTTTCCTTTAACCAGCGGTATTGGATTCCTGCTGCATTGATACAAAGGAGTTTACCCAGGGTAGGATTTTTGAGGGTATAGTTAACATGAGCAAAATTGTTTATTTTGGAGATTTCTTTACTTTCTGTCTTATTACTAATGGCATAAATAACGCCAGAGGTTCCTCCTGTCATAGCTATTTCTCCAGGATTAAAGACGTTCAGGGATAAGGCATTATTGGGTTGATCGCCTGCTCTGTAAACTATGGGTGTATCCACAGACAAACCTGTTTCTTCGGCAGCCTTGGTAGAGACTTTGCCCTGAAAGCCAAAGGTTGGAACCAGTTCTGGCAGGTGATCTATGGTTAGGCCATAATAAGAAAGTAGCCATTCTGCTATTTGTTGGTGTTTAAAGTTCCAAAAAATACCTTCCGATAAACCAGATATAGTTGTACGTATCTTGTTGCTTAATTTGTAGGCGATAAAATCACCAGGAAGCATTGCTTTATGGATCTTGCCGTACAATTTTGGTTCATGATCTTTTACCCATTTAAGTTTGGAGGCAGTAAAATTTCCCGGGGCGTTTAACAACTGCGAGGAACATTTATCCCGACCAATCTGTTCAAGTGCTTCTTCTCCTATGCTCACGGCTCTGCTATCGCACCAGATGATAGCGTTTCTCAATACTTTAACATTGCTATCTGTCAAAACCAGGCCGTGCATTTGGTAGGAGATCCCAATACCATGGATATCATTTTTATCAATGGCATGTTTTGATAATAAGCTTTTAGTAGCTAAGCAAATATATTTCCACCATTCTTCTGGATCTTGTTCCGCCCAATTATGTTGAGGGGCAAGGATAACCATTTCTTCCTGAGGCTCTCTTAAAACACCTGCTACCTTTCCGGTTTTGCTTTCCACGAGGGCCACTTTAATCGAAGAACTGCCAATATCATATCCGAGGTAGTACATGGAAGGTAGATAAGTAATGAACCTTAAGGTAGGGTATTCCGGGAATACCTACAAAAGAAATTAGTAAAGTAAGTACCCGAATAATTTCATGGGCTATGTGATTTTGGACATAAAAAAAACCCCGGCCAACGGCCGGGGTTTTATTATTGTTTATCTAGATATTAGTATCCAGGATTCTGAACCAAGTTAGGATTCGCCAATAATTGCGGTCCTGGAATAGGAAACAAATTCCAAGTTGGGTTGTTAATGGAAGATGATTCTTTAAATAACCAATCTCTACCGTACTCACCAAAACGAATTAAATCATTTCTTCTCCAACCTTCTGCGAATAATTCACGTCCTCTTTCATCTAATAGTGTTGGAAGGTCAACAGTTCCCAAAGGACTTACACCTCTGATTACCCGTATCTCATTTACAACTGCCGCAGCATCTCCGCTAGCTCCGCGAAGAATTGCTTCTGCTTTCATTAGAAGTGCATCAGAATATCTGAAAATCACCATATGTTGTAAACGTCCCCCGTATTTTGGATGATATTTAATAACACGGATACCGGTGGTTTCATCGTTGTTGATGAAACTTGTAGCACCAGCCCCATCCTGAAACTCCTTTTTGAAAGTTAATGGAGCACCGGCTCTGTCCTGAAGTGCATTCCCTGTAAGACCGTATTGTTGTCCAATTAGAAAGCCAAATCCAACATTAGATCCATTCTCAAATCCACCTTCATCAGTAGTTCCGGCAACGCCAGTAAACGGAGTTCCATCAAGTGGCACTCCACCTCTTCTCAATTCCTGATTGCTTAATGGTGTTCCGTCATTAACTGTGATATTGTTAGCAGCCGGATCTCCTTCGAATAGATCATAGTACTCAGCTAGCGTGCTGAATCCATTCCATCCACCACCTTCTATGGTAGTAGAATTATAATGCAATCCATTCCAAATCCTTGTGCCTACATCGGCTCTTAAGTGTAAAATACTTTCGGTATCAGGAGTGTCTCTAAAGATGCCAAAATAATCAGCTTCCAAAGCGTAGCCATCGGCGGTTATAGCATCTACTAAAGAAACTACCTCAGCCATATCCCCTGGTTGCGGTTCCCCACCCACGTAAATATGTTTATTTAAAAGTATTTTTGCTTTCAGGTATCTGGCAGCTGCTTTACTTCCTTTGCCGTTTGCCTCTCCACTTCCTCCAGTGGTGGCAGGGAGATTTGCAATTGCTACATCAACATCAGATAAAATCTGATCTACAGCGGCCTGACCCGTAAGTACTTCAGGTAAGGCGGAAGAGGGTAGCGAAACATCTCTAAATGGTACTTGACCATAAAGATCTAAAATTACCCAAACGGAATAGGCGCGAACAAAGCTGGCGTCCCCGATATTTTGGGCGGAAGGAGAACTCCTTTCATCCAATATCTGAGATGCGTTTAATTGGAAAGCGTTCCATTGATTCCAGGTATTTACAATAAATAACTGTTCGTTATTCCATGCATGCTGGTGTAAAACTCTCCACCTGCCATTATCTCCCCAGTCAGTTCCACGAGTAGGAACCAGAGCAGCATCTGAAGTCACTTCACTAAGTGCATACAGGTTCTCCTGAGTACTAAAAGCACCACCCAAATTGTTGTATAAGTTATCAACTGTTGAAGATGGATCTGCCAGACCCTGGAAACCTTCGCTTATGATAGAGTCGGTCTCGTCAATCTCCAGGTTAGTACAGGATGTTAGTCCTATGACAGATGCCAGAGTTAGAAAATAAATTTTAAAATTACTTCTTTTCATGATTATCAATTTTTTTTAATTAAAATGATGCATTAAGCCCTAAGGTTATTGTCCTTGGATTTGGATACGCGGACCAATCAATTCCTCGAGTTGGCACACCAGAGCCTAAATCTCCGGTAGCAGACGTTACCTCAGGATCTAACCCACTATAATCTGTAATCAAAAATAAGTTTTGACCTGTCAGAGACAAGCGAAGGCTTTTGAACAGACCGTCACCTGTTAGAGGCACATTATAACCAAGGGTTGCGTTTTGTAATCTAACAAAATCTCCTTTTTCCAGAAACCGTGTTGATACATCTGCTGAGGCACCTCCATTTTCACCACTAGTAATAACATCTTGAGTTACGTTCCTGGCGTTGTTAATGGAACCTGCAGTGAAGAATCCATTCGCAGTGTTGTTGTAAACAGAGAAGCCAAATTGGCCTGAGAAATAAGCCGAGGCATCCCAGTTACCACTACTGAAATTTAATGATAGACCTGAAGTGATATCCGGTAAAGCATCTTCGCCTACAAAGGTTTGGTCAGCAATAGGATCACCCACGCCATTTCCATCTACATCCCTGTAAATTGGGAATCCGCTGGAATCGAATCCTTCAAAGATTGCCATGTAATAAGAGTACAGGGATCTTCCTGCCTCAAATCGTTGAGCAAAGGCACCACTAAGTCCCTGGCCATTGATTTCACCTGTGTTAATTGCACTGGCGAAATCCTGAACCTCGTTATCATTATAAGCGATATTAAAGGCTGCAGAGAAGGTGGTATTGTCTGTTTGTACAAAATCGTAAGCCAGCGCAAATTCAATACCCTGGTTTAATATTGTGGCATCTACATTTCCAAATTGGAAAGGATCAATAGCTGGTGCGGCAGGAGGAGTTCTCAAGAGCACATCTGTAGTTTCACTGCGATAAACATCTACACTACCAGAGAGTCTATCCGAGTTAAATCCAAAATCCAAACCAACGTTGAAGTTTAATGTTTCTTCCCATTTAAGATCCGGAACATCTGTGGCAACAATTGCTAAACCATTTGTATTAACCGTAGCGTCATCATTTGTTCCCCTTCCGGAGAATCGCTGTCTGGAAACAAAGTTTCCGTAGGTTAAACCGTCCTGGTTACCAGTAATACCCCCACTTAATCTAAGTTTAAGTGTAGAAACTGCGTCTCCTATAAAATCTTCTTCATTAATTTTCCAGGCAAAAGCCCCTGATGGAAAATATCCGTACTGATTATCAGGTCCGAATTTAGAAGAACCATCTGCTCTTACTGTACCAGTGAATAAATATTTATTAGACAGTGAGTAGTTAATCCTTGCAAAAACCGATTGTAACTCATCAGTATTGTCAAAGTTATCCGCACTCAGGGCCTGAACTTTTCTTGTAAACCCATAGCCAATTTCCTCCCCAGCGACAACAACAGGAAACAGTCTGTTTACCTGAAGCCCTGTGGTATTGGTTCCGTAGTAATATTGTTGAAAAGATCCATCAATAGTAGCTTGTGCACCTTCAACAGTTTCCCTTAGATCGGATCCCATTTGATTTAATTCTTGGGTGCCAAAACCCCTACCCTGAGAATTTCTTCCTTTAACTCTGAAATCCTGAAAGGAGTAGCCTACCAAGGCATCTATGTTAGAATTGCCGAAATCTTTCTTCCAATTCAAAGTAACCTCAAATAGTTTGCTCTCTCTTTCCAAGGTATTGTAAAAACCTAGACCTCGATCTGAGATTCCTGGAAAACCAAGAACAGCACCGGAGATCACAGAAGTATTTTCTCCTGCGGATGTGTCGTAACCTACATTTACTTTACCAGTTAATTCCGATGTAAATTTATAGTCTAAAGAACCGTTCAAAAGAGCTCTGTCTGTCTGGGTTTCGTTTTGAGCGCTTGCCAAATAGTTGGCTGGTTTAATTTGTGTTCCACCATCGTCAAAGGTAGGACTGGTTGGCCAAGTAGGATTAGCGGAATACCCACCACCTAATATGTCACCACGGAATCCTGCACCCGCACTTAAAGGTGCGGTTTCATCGTTAATCCTCGAAATGGTAGTCTGCAAGTTTAAAGTTAACTTATCATCTAAAAATCTATGCGTTAGATTAAGACGGCCTGTTAGTCTTTCAAGGCTGGTTTTTTCTACCACCCCAAATTGTTTAGAGTATCCAAATGTGGCACGTACATTTCCTTTCCCATAATTTTTGGAGTAGGAAACGTTCTGATTCTGTGAAACAGCTGTTCTTGTAAGATAATCTTGCCAATTAGTCTCGTTTCCAAAATCCTGGGCAGCGGCGTTTCCACCAAACTGTGTAACGGCACTTAGAAACTCATTTCTATTTAAAAGATCATATTCATTCGCGGGTGTTGAAATACTTAAGGAAGATGAAAATTCAAGTTTCCCTTGAGAACTTCCTTTTCCGCTTTTCGTTGTAATGATTACAACACCATTTGATCCTCTGGATCCGTAGATAGCCGTAGCGGATGCGTCTTTTAGAACACTTATGCTCTCAATATCTGCCGGGTTTAAAAAGTTTAAAGGGTTTCTAACGGCACTTCCACCACTTCCGGAATCACCATTAGGAGCAGTGTTTTCACCAGATACCGGCACACCATCAATCACAAAAAGAGGATTGTTGTTGGCACGAACAGAGTTGGAACCACGAATATTTACAGAAATCCCTGCTCCTGGTTCACCACTAGTCTGCTGAATGTTTACCCCAGCGGTCTTTCCCTGGATCAATTGTTCGGGAGAGGCAATAACCCCACCATTAAAATCTTCTGCAGTAACAGCCGTAACAGCTCCTGTAGCATCTTTAACCGTGGTAGAACCATACCCAATGATTACTACCTCGTCTAATGCCTGCGCATCTTCTTCCAGTACAATGTTAATGGTAGAACGACCATTAACTGATATTTCCTGCGTTTTGTAACCGATATAACTTACTACAAGTACGGCATTGCTGCCTACGTTACTTATGGAGTAATTACCATCGAAGTCTGTCTGTGTACCATTCGTAGTACCTTGTACTACGACGCTAGCCCCGGGCAATGGACCAGTAGCATCAGAAACAGTACCTGATACATCTTGCGCCTTAACCAATCCGAAGCTTAAGATCGCTCCAACCAGCATAAGACTTTTTAGTAGTGTAATCTTCATAAAAAGTTAATTTTAAGTTTAGTTAATTTAATTCAAGTGTTAAACATATATAAAATAATTGTTAAATTCCTAAAACATTGACTTCAAGTACTTACGCAAACGGTTTCGTGTTAATAACTTATATTAACATGGTAATATAGCAATTTAAAGGTCCACGAATCTATTTTTCTATAAATATGAAGTATATTTTTTACTGAAATCGAAACAAATATAGTAATTTTTCGTTGCTATGCCTTAAAATAAATGAATTTCAGAGGACTCTTAGCTGCATAAGAATGTTAAAATATTGACTTTTTTAACACCGCTTTATGTACCTTTAAAACTCTGACTTGAGAATCATAATACCTCCACTTGAAACAAAAGATCACTCTTAAGCATATTGCACGGGAACTAGACGTATCTATTTCCACGGTATCCAAAGCACTTAAGAACAGTGAGGAAATTGGGCAGGACACGAAGGAAAAAATACAGGCTTTCGCCAAATTGTACAACTACAAGCCCAATAATATAGCAATTAGTCTTAAGAATAAGCGAACCCGAAACATTGGGGTAATCATTCCAGATATCGTCCATCATTTTTTCACAACTGTCTTTCGCGGGATAGAACAATACGCAAATGCCAAGGGTTACAACGTAATCGTTTGCGTTTCGGACGAATCATTTAATAAAGAAGTGATTAATATGGAAATGCTGGCCAATGGAAGCATTGATGGTTTTATTATGGCGCTGGCAGGCGAGACCCAATTAAAGAATGATTACAATCACTTACGGGAGGTAACCGAACAGGGCATACCCCTGGTCCTTTTTGATCGTGTTACCGATGAAATTCAGTGCGATAAGGTCATTATAAATGATGAGGCCGCTGCCTATCAGGTGGTGAGGAAATTAATCAAGGCCGGAAGAAAGAGAATTGCTTTGATCACCACCGAGGGGTATTTGAATGTGAGTAGTAAGCGAGCGGAGGGATATTACAGAGCGTTGAAAGAACACAAGATTCCTGTCGATAAAAAACTGGTACTTCAACTTCCATATCAACAAGAGGATGAGACCAAGAGCGAAAAATTTTTTAAAAAAAATAAGCCAGATGCTGTACTTTGCGTAAATGAAATATTTGCCGTAAAATGCATGGGAATTGCTCAAAAATATGGCTATCGTATTCCTGAGGAGATCGCCTTTGTCGGATTTACGGATGGTATATTATCGCATTATGCCACTCCTGCCTTAACATCAGTTGATCAACATGGAGAAATCATGGGGGAGACCGCTGCCCAAATGCTAATCGACAAGATAGAACAAGATCAGGACCAGGAAAAGGAGGAAGAATTCGAAACCAGGATCATTACCGCTACCTTGATTGAGCGAGCCTCTACGCCAAAATTTGTTTGAAGCAAAATGAATACCTATAGTGACATTCAGAGTAAATTAAACTGTGTAAATGATCCATCACACAACCAAAATCTTCCATCAACTTTGTATATTGGCAGCTGTTTTTGAATTTAGACCACTGTATTTCCGTTTAGGGAAAAAGAACGTGGCACACCGAATTAATGAAGCAGTTAACAAAATTCATCATACATTTTACCAACCAATTTGATGCATAGAAAAGGATTTATATTTGACCTGGATGGCGTTATCGTAGATACTGCAAAATACCATTACCTGGCTTGGAAACATTTGGCAGACGAATTAGGAATTCCTTTTACCAAAGAACAGAATGAACAGTTCAAGGGCGTTAGCCGAAAACGTTGCCTGGAAATTCTTTTAGAATGGGGGGAGCTTAAAGTTTCCCAGTCGCAGTTCAATTCCTGGCTGGCTGAAAAAAATGAGGACTACTTGCAGTACATCGAAACAATGACCGCTTCGGAAATACTACCTGATGTGCCTAAAGTACTAAATTTTCTCAAGGAACACAATGTGCCGATGGCCCTGGGTTCTGCTAGTAAAAATGCCAGGCCAATTTTAAAAAAAGTGGGACTAATTCCTTATTTTACATCCATTGTTGATGGCACCCAGGTCACTAAAGCAAAACCAGACCCGGAAGTATTTATGATCGCCGCAGGTGAATTAAAGGTGATGCCTCAACATTGCATTGTATTTGAAGATGCTCTGGCCGGGATAGAAGCAGCCAATAGGGCAGGGATGACAAGTATTGGAATAGGGAAGAAAGAAATTCTTACTGAGGCTCGGTACGTCTTCAAGGATTTTACCGAAATTGAACTGAAATTTATTAAAGAATTAGCAGAATTATAGGATATGAACAAAGAGTATATAAAAGCAGATAACTGGTCCATCATTGAGGAAGGTTTTGATAAAGAAAATGTAAAGTCTTCTGAAAGTCTTTTTAGCCTTGGTAATGGGGCCATGGGGCAGAGGGCCAACTTTGAAGAACAGTATTCCGGACCTACCTTCCAGGGGAGCTACATTGGCGGGGTATACTATCCTGATAAAACCAGGGTAGGGTGGTGGAAGAACGGCTATCCCGAATACTTTGCCAAGGTAATAAATGCGCCTAGTTGGATAGGTATCAATATTTTGGTGGATGGAGAAGCTCTAGACCTGAATACCTGTGCCAAAGTAGAAGGATTCCGCAGAGAATTGAATATGAAGGAAGGCAGGTATCTGCGCAGTTTTACGGCTACCCTACCCAATAAAAAGGAAATTGAGGTAGCGGTAATACGCTTTTTGAGTCTCGATCTGGATGAAGTGGGCGCCATAGAATATAAGGTAACCCCACTCAAGGAAGACATGACCATTACTTTCACCGCTTTTTTAGATAGTGGCATCACCAATGAAGACACGAACTGGGATGACAAGTTTTGGAATACTACCAAGATTTCTTCAGAGGGAAATCAGGCTTTTATTGAGGCACATACCATGAAGACCAACTTTGAGACCTGCACTTTTATGGAATGTCATCTGCACTATGAAGGCAAGATACATACGACCCCAAAAGATACAGATGAAAAAGAACAATGGATCGGGCAGAGCTATGAGCAGAAAGTTGCCAAAGGCACTGCGGTAGCATTTCACAAGTTTGGGGGATATACGGTTGCCAGAAATCACAAGGGGACCAATCTGGTGGATGCCTCAAAAAAAGCGCTTAAAAAAGCAAGTAGCTTAGGATTCCATGCACTGTTAGACATGCAAAAAAAGTCATGGGCCACTATTTGGGAAATGAGCGATATAACCATAGAAGGAGATACCAAAGCACAGCAAGGAATACGCTTTAATATCTTTCAACTCAATCAGACCTATCTGGGGAAAGATTCCCGACTCAATATTGGTCCCAAAGGATTTACAGGAGAAAAATACGGCGGAAGTACCTATTGGGATACAGAGGCCTATTGCATCCCTTTTTATATGGCGACTAAAAACCATCATGTAGCAAGGAACCTTTTAAAATACAGGTATAATCATCTGGAAAAGGCGATAGAAAATGCCAGGAAATTAGGTTTTTCGAATGGAGCGGCATTATATCCTATGGTAACTATGAACGGGGAAGAATGCCACAATGAATGGGAGATCACCTTTGAGGAGATCCACAGAAACGGAGCTATAGCTTTTGCCATTTATAACTATTATCGCTTCACAGGAGATTACACCTATATACCTGAAATGGGTCTCGAGGTGTTGATAGGGATCTCACGCTTCTGGCACCAGAGAGCTACTTTTTCCAAGCAGAAGACTAAATACGTTATTCTTGGGGTAACAGGACCCAATGAATATGAGAATAATGTAAATAAT
>NZ_JBATLB010000080.1:0-2348 GCF_049669965.1 Muriicola sp.
TCGTCCCGCCTCAAAACGGTTCTCATGTTTGTTAATAAATGATCTTAAATCTACTCCCAATACAAAAGGCCGAAACCCTAAGCACCAAAAGCAAATTCGCTGTCTACCAATATGTCAATGAACTTATATACTTCTTTAAGCACCCAACGCTCTCACGCTAAGCGGGTGCAAATATAAAGCCATTTTTTTGGTTGCACAACTCCTAAAGTGAAAAAAAAATTAATTATTATTTTAGCGCTCTAACCCCTTGAAAATGAGGATTCATTCCCTCAAAAAAAAGTAGACTTCAGACAATTCCCTACGAAAAGAAATTCCATACCAAGCCAAAACGAACCACAAAGTCGCGATACGGATAGTTTGGAGCCGCGTAAAAAGTATTCCCTGTAAATGAAGAATTAAAATGCTCTGCTTTGAGATAGATACGGGTCTGGCGAACCTTGGCATTGATGAAAAAATCCAATAACGGAAATGCGCCAAGCTCTTCCCTGTTCTGCACATAGAATTCGCCCAATAGCGGATTATAGGCGTCCATGGTATATTTTGTAAAATATTTAAAGGTAACCCCCGTCTGAAGGAACATAGCATTTTTAAAAACATTGCTGGAAAAATATAAGGTATTCCTTGTAACCAGCTGAGGCAGATTCAAGACCTGGTTTGTCTGAGATACATTTTGATACATCACCGTATTGTTCAATGCCCACTTCCCTACTTTAAATTCCTTGGTATACTTTAATTTTAAGTGGCTTACTGCAGAGCTCTCCTGTTTAGGCGTCACATATGCATTCTCAATGCCATTGTCTATCTGTTCGTTGGTGGCATTAGAAGAAAAATAGGTGTAGTTATCCGTGGTCGCATACTGCGCCATAAGATCTCCCCATACTTGTGAGCTTAGATTAAACTTAAGGCTCTGTACATTTTGATTTTCAAAACTCCCTGAATTATTCCAATTGTAATTCTCGTATTCCGATTGATAAAGTAAAAAGTTGAAATTAGGAAAGCGCGAAGAAGAATGGGCACTTACCTTAACCTTATGTTGATCATTAATAGTATAGGTTGCGGCGGCATCAAATATATAGTTGGTTAACGCTCCCGTTATTCCATAGGTGAGAGAAGCATCTAGTGCAAAGCCCCCAATTGTTTTTTGGTAAAGTCCGCCAACGGCCAGTTCATCTCCCCTTAATTGATTTGGAATGGTCTGTGTATCGGTAATCAGAATGCTGTTAAAATAATAATCGTAATTGTACAGATTCACAAAACCCTTTAGGGTACCCAGAAATCTATTGGAGTAATCCAGGCTGAGTCTGTTAAAAAATGTTTTTAGGGTAGCTTTGTCGTCAATTGGTGTTATAAAACTCGCTCCAAAATAATCGTTCTGGCCATCCTGCAAAAACTGAAAGTACTTTGTCTCATAGGTAAATTCGTGTCCAATCCCAACAGACGACTGCCGGATAGAATCCCTTTTTTGAAATATTGCAAAGCGTTGATCCAGGAAATACCGCTTCCCCAATATCTTATTCCTGGCATTGGTGAAGAAAACGTCCATACGAGATCTGTCCCTAAAATCAGGATCTTCAGATTCAAATTGCAGTTCTTTAGACAACAGGCCTCCATTCTCTTCACTATCAATATCCTGTGCGGCAATATGTGCCCGCATGGTATAACGTTCATTTTTTGACTGATAATTGGCGGTGGTCCTGAAATTTCCGGATTGTATCTGACTGTACTGGTATTTTCCCAGGGAACGCATTCCCTTAAATGCAATGAAAAAATTTAGCCTCCTGGAAGTATTAAACGTTAGCGAGGCGTCTAAAAGTTGTCCTTGTTCAAAGGTGGTCTTAAAAAACAGATCGGTCAAAGGCGTGGGAACATTATAATATGATATGTCTTGAACTTCCATATAAGCAATATTCCTGGCCCTTGCTCCTAAGGAGGGATATAATACTGCTTGTTCCATATCTACCCCCAGGGCATTATACGGTTGAGCAACATTGGCAAATGGCATAAGTTCAAAATCATCCCGCCGAAGGTAATTGTACTTGTATTCTTTTTGAATGCTTAAAGTAGTGTCTAAATAAGTCGTATCCCGGGCGTATGAAATGATCTTGTAATCTTGAATGCTTATAGGCGGTTCTACTGGGGCAGTCACTGTTGGTCTTTTCAGATTTTTCTTCATAAACTGAGAAGAATCTTTTTCTTTCACTGCAGGGATGGGTTTTTCCTGAGCAAAAACTGATTGCAAAAAAAGTAGTAAAAGGAAACTAACAAGATATTTCATAAAATGTATAACACTGACAAAGTTACTTTTTTAGACGATAAAGAAATGTGAAAGTTTTGTAAGAAAAGCTCAC
>NZ_JBATLB010000081.1:0-10790 GCF_049669965.1 Muriicola sp.
TTCTAACTTGAGAGTCTATGTCTAATAAATTCGTGGCCCTAATTTCATATTCCCATTTGGCGTCCCTGTCTTTTCTGTATGAAATAGAAGCATCCCAGTTCTGAAACGATTGTGATTCGCCATTGCCAAGGTCCTGATTGGTATAGGTATAGTTTGTGCGGAAGGTGACCCTTTTCCAGATATAAGCATCTACCTCTACAGAGGGAGCATTGGTGACAAAAGTTGTTTTTCGACTTCCCTGATTATTGTTGGTGACGCTATATCGATAACTCAAATTACCGTTGGGTGCTTCCTTATAGTTAGTGCGTATACCCGGTGTGTATGTCTGGGTATAGCCTTCATTGAGGGATTGTTGTCCCTGGATGAACTGATTGATCTTACTATAATTAAAACTAGAGTTCAGGCTCGCCCGGATCTTTCCAAAAGTTCGCTGCACGCGCCCAAAGATATTGACATTTTCATCGGCAAAATTTGAGTTGAAAAAAGTGCTTGTACGGATTACATTCTCGAAAGTCGTTAAGCTTCGTACCTGATCAATATTGCTGGTGTAGGCCGCTCTGGCGAAAACGTTGGTATAGTTAAAGAGGTTGAAACTACTGTAAAACAGGCTTACATTATGTGAAAGAGCATTCTGCAGGTCGGGTTGCCCAAATTGTATACTGTTAATGTTATTTAATACTAATCCCTGGGCCAATCTGGTCACATCTGTGAACTGGTTTCTCATATCGTATCGCAAGGTCAGCGCTTCACTCTTTTT
Source organism: Muriicola sp. (assembly GCF_049669965.1). Classification (NCBI taxonomy): domain Bacteria; kingdom Pseudomonadati; phylum Bacteroidota; class Flavobacteriia; order Flavobacteriales; family Flavobacteriaceae; genus Muriicola; species Muriicola sp. The sequence continues at coordinate 758 of NZ_JBATLB010000081.1, forward strand.
AAACTGTATCCGGGTTTCAAAATCTGGTAAAAAACGAAAAAAGTTCTCCTCAAAAAGTTCCCCGAATTGTATATTTTTATTTTGGTAGGCATGTACCGAAAAACCAGGGGTAACAGTAAACATACCTTTTTTAAATCGGTAATGCACGCCCAGATAGATGTCGCTGAAATTGTACTCTGTATCGTTAGTGGCGCGCCCATCATTAATTGTAGGGGTAGGATCTAATTGAGTTCCATCACCTAAAAACTGAAAAATATTGGAATTGAATTCCTGCCGACTAAGGATGGTACCCAGCGTAATGTTAATATTACTCTTTGCATTCAGAATGTTGTAATAATCCAATTTTGCATCTAATTGATTCGACTTAATACGCCGATTCTGACCAAGATCATAGTTGGTAAGGGAGGTATCCAGGCCCAGAGCATCTGCGGTAGTATCAAAGGCATCTTCTCCATTTGGGTCATTCACCAAAAGAGCATTATAGAACGGGTCTTCATTCCTTATAAGATGCTGAGCCTCGAAAGCAAAAATATTGCTTTCATTAAGAGTGTAATAGTAATTTATATTCTGATTGATACTATAGGGTGTTACCTCATCGAGCTGATCTGTATTTCCAATCACAGAAGAAAAAATTTGTTGGATCTGTGAATCGTTTGATATCCTGCCTAATACATCATAATCTAGTTGGTTATTGATGTTTGGTTGGTAGGAGGCACTAAGTTTTAATAACCCCTGATTTGATCGTTCTCTGCTCGACTGTTCAGTGGCCTCGTCAGGAATACCGAGGTCTGGATCTGTATATTGCACAAAACTCGTTTCCCTAGAAAGTATTCGACTGCTATTATAGATCAGAAACCCACTCAGATCTAGCGCCTGATTGGGTGAATAGCTAAAATTGCCTGTCGCTAATTTATTCTCAATTTCGAGTGCATTACCCTGACTTGTCAGGAAATTAAGACCATTATCCCCTAAGTTTATATTAGTTCCACTACTTCTACTTGGCGCCCTGAAACCACCGCCAAAAGCTCTTATATCTCGTCGTGTGAGGGCCACCTCACCCGTATTGTTCATGTCTCCTATAAAATTAAGGCTGTATTTGGGACTGTAATAAAAAAGTTTTGGCTGCACTAAATAAAGCTCGTTGTCTGGCGAAGTTCCGCCTCCGGCCGTGATATTCCCAAACCAAAAATTTTCCTTTCCTTCCTTTAACTTAATGTTCAGGGCCACATTATCCTGGTTATTGCCCACGCCACTAAGCTGTCCCACTTCAGAATAATTACGCAAAACCTGTATTTTATCAACAGCTTTAGACGGAATGTTCTTGGTGGCTAACTTGGTATCCCCATCAAAAAAGTCCTTTCCATTCACCATTAACTTGTTAACCACCTTGCCTTCTACTTCAATCTGCCCGTCTTCATTAATCTCTACGCCTGGTAAGTTTTCAAGTACGTCTTCTAACTTGCGTTCTGTACCGGTATTAAAGGAATCTGCATTGTACACTAGGGTATCTCCTTTAACACTTACTGGCATTTCGTAGACAAGTTCTACCGCATCTAAGGCATTGTCTGCCTGTAAATTATAATCTTTGGTAATATCACTTTCTTTTGTAGTCAGGATATCTACGAAAGTCTTCATTCCAATATAACTGATCTGTATTTTGTAAGTGCGATTTTTCGCCAGCTCTAATTTAAATCTTCCTTGTTCGTCAGTAATGCCATAGGATTCCAAACCACTGGTTTCCTGATTTATAGCAATCACATTGGCCAATTCCAAAGGGCTATTCAAGGTATCCCGCACTATGCCCTCAACTTTGATTTGGGCGTAGAAAGAGTGGGCTACAAAAAGTAGCGCTAGAAGAACTATTTTTTTCATGAATGTGTATTACGGGCTGGAGTGGATAAGGTTTTGAATATGGACAAGCTTAACTTCTTCTTCTTCCCCTGTTATCTCTCATTTCAATCATTTTGCTTTGAATGGTTGCCCTATAGTCATCTTTGGTAATTTCCTTCCCTCTGTCTGGGGCCTCAATCTTAAGACTTTCTTGAGGATTCATCACAATCTTGGAACACAATATGGTGGTATTGCCAGCACTTACTTCTAGGATAAGACCTGGAAGCCCCCAATATTCTGCCGGTCCGTGACTTACCGGTATTTGTGGGGTATACCAGGCTTCTATTTCTGTCATTTTTACTTCTGGAGTCTCAGCTTGTCCTATGATTGTAGAATCGGTTTCTTTGGCAGGAGGAGTTAGATCACTCCAGGAAAAGTCATACCATGACAATTCAGCAGAGGGGACAGAAGCCGTAGCTTTAAAGCACATATATTGTCCTATCTGCTTAGATTCGGTGCCCATCTTCCAATCTATGGCTTGCAACTTATCTTTTACTAAAAATTGCTTTCCGTAAAATTCCTGACTCTGAACGAGGGCGTTTTCTTTGATGTTCTTGTATTGTTCACCCTGTGCAAAATTTTTCCCCCATGAATCTGTAGCGCCAGACATGGCATCTAATTTATCCTCCTCATTGAATACAGATTCCACTTTATTAAAATTCAGGACATAGGTCTTTTCCAATCTGTTTTTTAAACGGGCCTGAACTTGTTTTTTTTGAGCTTCACTCATTCTTGCGCCCCAACTACCCAGTTCCATGGTAGATTTTGAGAAATAAACAGCCTGTCCCTGAAATTCCTGGACATTGGGTTTAAATGAGAATAATAGCAAAAAGGAAAGAATAATAACTTTAAACAGAATGGGTTTCATCAAGAGGCAATTTTGTTGATTGTGTTGAACGAATATAGAGTAAAGATTAAACAATATTTCGCTGTTTATCAAAATATTAACACAACTTAAAAGGGCATTGATCCAAGTTGCAATGGATTGAAGACAGCCTTTGGGCTGCATTTATTTAAAAAAGATAGTTCCAAAAATAGATATAGGCAAAGGAGTTTAGATATGGTTTACCACCGTCTTCACAGGGTGGGGATAGTGCGCATCGCGATGCTGAAATCTAAGTATAGTGTCTTTAACAACAACCCCCTTATCAATATTTATGGCATTTTTGATCGTCATATTTTTATCCCAATGATCCCTTCCTGCTATTACCGAAGGGAGGTGAACAAGTAAGGCTGCTGAAATAGACCTGGAAGCGCTTTCCCAAAAATAACTTGGGGTATGATCTACTGCATAGTAATCTATCTTGTCTATGGCAATGATCGGATTTTTAAAGCTGGTGGGTTTTGCAAAATAAAACCCCATCCCTTCATCACAACTTACGTCAATTATTAAGGTCCCGGGTTTAAGTATGTCTTTTTCATCCTCTTTCACGTAGTCCATAGGATCATCCGTGTCCTGATAGGTGCCATTGATTATTATTTCCGATTCGTGTATCAAATCCGATAAGGATCTTTCGGTTCCATCGTGCTCTACCACGATCAAGCGAGGCTCACCGGGATTTCCTTTTCTTAGTCGGGTATAATGTACATCCAAAACTTCTTCTCTTACTTCGTGATCCGGTCGTTGAATACAGATAGTAATATCCCTGAAGCCATGGGCTTTTAAGGCATAGATGGCCCCCCGGCTCACAGCCCCAAAACTAAAGATGATCACCTTTCTCTGATTGCCGTAATGTCCATCTATACCCTTTAATTGCAGCGCGTGAATAACCGCACAATAGCCGGCCATTTCGTTATTCTTATAAAAGGTATGCCGGCCCATTTGTCCGTTAGGATTCCAGACGTACATATCCTCGAAAGCGATCAGGGTCAATTTTTTATCGATGGCCGTTTGAGTGATCTGCATTTGTTGGGCACAATGGGGATATCCCCAAATAAGGCCGCCCTCCTTCAGATCTTCTAGATCGGATAGAATGGGTTTTGCAATAATAGCTGCACCAATGTCTGATAATAGTTCACTGCGGGTTGCTATTCCACCGGTTAATTTACTGAGTGCTGCATCCTCCATATTAAAAGGTGCACCATACCCTTTCTCAAAAATTAATTGCCTGCGTATCTTTTCAGGAAGTCGTAATAGGTGTTCGGGATGTATAGGTACGCGTCTTTCATCTTCTTTTCTGGAAGTCCCTATAACTCCCATTTTTAATAAAGCCATGTGTTTTGGAATGCTACGAATTGCAAAGCAATGAATTGAGCAAAGCGTACGATTAAAAAAAATACTGTGAATGCTGTAATTCCTTGTGATCAGGCATTAAACTGGCTACGAGGACTTCATCAAAATAAAGGGCTTATGAAGTAAGCGTAAGAGATTCTCTGCAGAAGCGCGAATAGATATGTACTTGTAACAGAAAAAAAGTATGCCTCAAAGATACTTCATTAACCCCCACCTTAAAGAAAAGTTCTATGTATTCTCAAATGAATATTACCCTGGAAAATCGAACTCAGACAAAAAAGCAATGCCGTGCTTGGTCAAATATCAAAAATAGCAACTAGGGGGTTACGCATAAAACCCTCAACAGGATACAGAAATAAATGAAAGAATTCACGATAATTTTCTTAAAATTAGGGTATATTTCATTGATAATCAATACAATGGATGAATGTTGAGCTTCAAATAAAGTATACTTTATAATCTTAATTCAGTAGAAATCATGATCGCACACAACAAAAGGTTCACCCTTATTTTAATAAGTCGTGTTTTACTCATACTCATCCCTCTTATAGCTATGCAAATTACAGCTGAAGTAAATTGGAACACAGCCGATTTCTTGGTGGCAGGTGTGCTTTTATTGGGAACCGGACTCATGGGTGATCTGATCTGGAGAAAAGTAAAGAACAACAAAAGAAAAGTACTGCTCACTTTAGGGCTCAATGTATTCCTTATTACTGCTTTGGGCAGGACTTGGGGTAGGTATCTTTGGCTCTCCTTTGGCCGGAAGGTAAGATCGCTAATTATATTTTTAAGAAATCGTATTGGCGCCTCCTTACTTTATAATTTAGGCTGTATTTTTGCGCCATGGAAGCATGGTACCATTATGTCTTGTTGGTAGTTGTTGGTTTTGTAGTTGGTTTTATCAACACAATAGCCGGTGGTGCTTCCCTTATTTCCCTTCCTGTACTTATTTTTTTAGGTCTTCCCCCTAGCGTGGCTAATGGTACTAACCGAGTGGCAATCGCCTTTCAAACAGCCATAGGCGTGGCAGGGTTTAAAAGCAAAGGAGTCTCTACCTTCCCTTTTAATATTTACCTGGGGATCGCAGCCTTGCTTGGCTCTATACTTGGTGCTTCTATTGCAGTGGATATAAAAGGAGAGACCTTTAATAGGATACTTGCCATTATCATGGTCATCGTAGTGCTTATCATTGTATTTAAGCCAAAGATCAACCTGGAGAATATGCAGGAGCGGCTCACTGGGAAATACCTCTGGATTGGGATGATCGTCTTTTTCTTTATTGGGATCTACGGAGGGTTCATCAATGCAGGTATTGGATTCGTTATTCTTCTATTTTTACATTATTTTCATCATATGACCCTGGTAAGGGCCAATGCCACAAAAGTGGCCGTAGTCTGTATCTACACCCTGGCTGCCCTTGCTGTTTTTATACTGAATGATAAGGTTATATGGAAAGTAGGCCTGGTATTGGCTATAGGGAATGGTTTAGGCGCCTGGTTTTCTAGCAGGGTGTCTGTAAAGAAAGGGGATGGCTTTATTAAAACTTTTTTGGTGATCATGGTGATCGCCATGGCAATTAAATTATGGTTTTTTACATAAAATGGGAGACAGTATTGAAAGATTAGAATGGCGGTACGCGGTAAAAAAATTTGATTCAGAGGCCTATTTAGCGGAAGAACAACTAGAAAAGTTGGTAAAGGCCTTTAACCTAACTGCAACTTCTTATGGGCTGCAACCCATACGGCTGGTGGTGCTTAAAAATAAAGAAATGCAAGCAGCCCTTGTGCCTTTCTCTTATAAGCAGCAACAAGTGGCACAGGCATCGCATGTTTTAGTGATCTGTATTGAAACCAATATTGATCAGGATTATATAACGAAATACTTTGAACGGGTAAAACAAGTGCGTGGTACCAGCGAAAAGATCATTTCGCCTTTTAAAGATGCACTTGTTGATAGTTTTTCTAAAAAAGAGATCGCAGAAGTGCGGCAATGGGCCACTAATCAGGCGTATTTGGCTATGGGAAATTTGCTGACCGTTTGCGCTTTGGAACATATTGATGCCTGCCCAATGGAAGGCTTTATACCGGCTGCCTATGATGAACACCTGGGGCTTGGTCCCATAGGACTTTCATCTGTCCTGGTATTACCCATAGGGAAAAGAGCCCAGGACGATTTCTTTGCAGAAATGAAAAAAGTTAGGCGAGACCTTTCTGAGTCTATTATTCGTATTTATTAAGATGTAAAATAGTAGCTATGCCAGGATTTGAATTCTTTGGAGCACTGGAAAGAGCGGAAGTTCAGGATGTTTTAGATTCCGGGGTTTTGATGCGATATGGGTTCGACGGGATGCGCCAAGGACATTGGAAAGCAAAGGAACTGGAGCAAGCGTTGGCAAAAAGAATGCAAACCAGCTTTGCCCATACGGTTAGCAGTGGTACCGCCGCTTTAACGGTGGCCATGGCCAGTGCCGGTATTGGAGCCGGAGACGAGGTGATCCTGCCTACCTTTACCTTTGTCGCCAGTTTTGAAGCTGTTTTGTCTTTAGGGGCCATTCCTGTTTTGGTGGATATTGATGATACACTCACCCTTGCACCAGAAGCCGTAGAAAAAGCAATTACTAAGCGCACCAGGGCCGTAATGCCTGTACATATGTGCGGCTCCATGGCAGATCTAAAGGCGCTCAAGGCTATTTGTACGAAACACCAATTGATACTTATTGAAGATGCTTGTCAGGCTATTGGGGGGAGTTACGACGGTAAACCCCTAGGGAGTTATGGGGATATTGGATGCTTTTCTTTTGATTTTGTGAAAACCATTACCTGTGGGGAGGGAGGTGGTATTATAACCAACAACAAAGACTTTTATACACATGCAGATCACTATTCGGATCACGGACATGATCATGTAGGGACCGATAGGGGAGCAGAGAAACATCCTTTTTTAGGGTATAATTATCGTATTTCCGAATTGCATGCGGCGGTAGGTTTGGCACAAGTGAAACGCCTGGACGATTTCCTGGCCATACAGAAAAGACACTACCATATCCTAGAAGCTTCCCTTAAAAAATTAGAGGGGATCACGCTTAGACGGGTTCCGGACGGGGGAGTACAGAACTATTCCTTTCTGAATTTCTTTTTACCTACCGAAACCCTGGCCAGAAAGGCTCAAAAAGAACTGGTAGGGGCCGGGGTGGATGCTTGTTTCTACTGGTTTGACAATAATTGGCACTACCATACGAAATGGGATCACCTCAAGGAATTACATAGCCTGGGTCCTGTTTCTGAGGAAATAAAAAAGAGGGTTTTAAACGAAGAAACTCAAAACTTTACAGCTTCCGATCATTGGATGGGTAGAACCGTATCTTGCCTGATAAAATTGAGTTGGTCCGAGGAAGAAGTAGCCCATAGGGCAACAACCCTTCATCGGGTTCTGGATACTATACTAACGGAAGCTTAGTAGGGCACGTATTCTAATATTTCTAGTCCATACCCAACGATCCCAACGCGTTTGGTTTGCCCGCTATTGGTTAAGATCCGCATCTTGCTAATGTGAAGATCATGAAGTATCTGAGCGCCAATCCCAAAATCTTTAGTATCCATGTCTATACCGGGTGCTTTCATGAGCCCTTTCGCCTGATTCTCCTTTAGTCCCTTTAAACGAGACAGTAAATTGAGCGATTCGCTGGTCTGATTAATAAAAACAATGGCCCCATTGCCTTCGTTATTGATGGCACGGAACATATCATCTAATTTTTGTTCTGCATTATTCGTCAAGGTGCCCAGGATATCATTATTAACCAGGGTAGAATTGATGCGGGTAAGCACTGCGTCGTTCCGTTTCCAAAATCCCTTGGTAAGTGCAATGTGAACTTGTTCGTTCGTAGTTTGCTGGTAGGCGTGAAGCGTAAAATTTCCAAATCTGGTCTCCACGTCAAAACATTCCTTTTTTACGATCAGGCTATCGTGCTGCATACGATAGGCAACCAGGTCTTCAATAGAGACAAGTTTAAGATCGAACTTCCTGGCCACTTCTACAAGATGGGGCAAGCGCGCCATAGTACCGTCCTCATTTAATATTTCAACGAGGATCCCTGCGGGTGCAAAGCCGGCAAGCCTGGCGAAATCAACCGCTGCCTCTGTGTGGCCGGTACGCCTTAAAACTCCACCATTTTTAGCCCGCAATGGAAAAATATGTCCAGGTCTGCCCAGCTGATGTGGTTTTGTCTCAGGATCTACCAACGCTTTAATGGTTTTTGCTCTGTCATGTACGGAAATACCTGTCGTACATCCGTTACCAATAAGGTCTACGGACACTGTAAATTGGGTGTGATGAAGAACGGTATTGTTTTGTACCATCATACTAAGGTCTAGTTCACCGCAGCGCTCTTCAGTAAGGGGCGTACAGATAAGACCTCTTCCATGCTGGGCCATAAAATTGATCATCTCCGGCGTTACCTTTTCAGCCGCAGCAATAAAATCGCCTTCATTTTCTCTATTCTCATCATCTACCACTATGATCACTTTTCCATGGCGGATATCCGCAATGGCCTCTTCAATAGTGTTCAATTGTATTTTTTTTTCTTTATCCACAATCATCAGGTCTTTCTTTTAAACCGTTTTTTAACCGCTTCTGCAATGATATCCCATACATGGCCAAAACTCATCAGTCCCTTATCTGCAGTAGCCCTCTTCGTTAAAACAATACCCAAAGGTAACATTATTAAGGTAGATAACCAGGCACCCAGGATTGGGTTTATGTTGCCTTCTTTAGCATAATTTCCTGCAAAAACACCTATAAAATAATAGGTAAGGAACAGGACAATGGCAATCACCATGGGTAAGCCAAGACCACCCTTTCTGATGATGGCACCCAGTGGGGCCCCCACAAAAAACAGGATGATGCAAGACAGGGCAAGCGCATATTTTTTATGCAGAGAAAGGATATGCATATTATAGATCTTGTATTTGTTCTGAATTTCTTGTTTTTTACCACTTACTGAATTAACAATATTCGAAATGGAATTAGACGCAGCACTGAGGATCTGTGCCTGTTGCCAATACTGGTATAATCCAAGCACATCACTGGTTGTAAGCACAGAATCCTTGGTCTTTTCTAAGGAAGCGAGGGAATCATTATTCTTATTTATGTCGATACCTGCAGAAAGCGTAGAATCTTTTTCGGATACCGGGACAAAGGCACCCATCCGGGTAGTGATGTTTTTTGAAAAAGCCCCCACCACGCTAAGATTGTTGTTCTTTATAGAGTCTATGTCTTTTTTGAGTCGGGATATGTTCTTCATCTTATCGGTGCGCACATTTCCTTCTTCTTCCAGATCCTGGGTATTTTCAGGGATCTCTATGTTGATGGTGTAGGTCTTAAAGTCCGATTTTGCAAATGGGAATCGCTTGCGATCATCATTATCCTTAGGCACCAATTCTTCGTAATAATGGCCATTTTCCAATACTAATTGGATGATATCTGAGGCTTCACTGCTAATAAGTTCTCCGGAGGCCGCTTTTATGACCGTATTGTTCTTTTGCAGGTTCGATTTTTTGTGAATGATGACATTTCTTAAGTATTTGTCATTTTGCCCAAATTTATCATCTACTTTGATGTTCATTCCTTCAAAATCACTAAAAACACCTTCTTCAATCACCGCTGCAGGCTTAACCTTGGCAATATTCCTTCTCAGGGTGTAAATTTTTTGTTCGGACGCGGGGATCACCGTATTGGCAAAGTAAAAGGTAACTCCTCCCAGAATAACCACCAGTACGATGACACTTGCCATAGACCGCTGTAAAGAGATCCCGGAGGCCTTCATGGCGGCAAATTCATAATTTTCAGCAAGGGAGCCAAAAGTGAGGATAGAGGAAAGGAGGACCGTAAGAGGCAATACCTTTTCGGTGAGAT
>NZ_JBATLB010000082.1:0-1812 GCF_049669965.1 Muriicola sp.
GGAGACCTTGCCGCACAGCATGGGAGCATGGAGTCGCTCATGGCAAGTGATATAACAAGTCATTTAGGTAAGGCTTTCAGTGAGGTATCCTCAACGGCAGATGAAAAAGAAGTAAATGATGGGTAGAAGAACTTATTTCTTAGCAACGCGTCTTTTAACCCATGCCAGGGCATTGTTGTAGTCAATAAAAAATTTCATTGGTTTTTTATAGAACATTTTTTCAATGGCGAAGTTGTGCATGTCCATTTCTTTTACGGAAACAATTGCATACGCCTTTAAATTGTCTAATTCCCTTACATAGTTGTAAATGGTAGGGTCTATGGCATACGAATTTTTTCTAAAACTGATAAAGCCAAAAGGCCTGTCTCTAAAATGAATCTCAGATATTCCGATCAATTGATAAACCCTTTCTAAGGTAACTGTGCATCCTTCATTGTAAACCGCCACCATATAATTGTCGTAAACCTGTACGCTTCCTATTTCCAAGACATACTCCTTTACGACAACCGGTGTTTTGATCGGTCTTACTTTCATCCCCATGTAGTTTTGTAGTGTTCGAAACGAATGTAGTGGGAAGCCAATCTGTTTTAAAAAATATTAGATAAAAAGCGTATATATCGTATTAAAAACAGATTGTACATGCGGGTAAGGCTTTTTGCTAAAAAGGAATAGAAAAAGGGTGTCAGTTTTAGTGACACCCTTTTATTCATATTTCCTACAAGACTATGCCTTGGAAGACTTCTTTGCCTTTTTAATTTCAATGGTCAAAAATTCCTTTTTCCCATCGTAATCCATATAAATGCTGTCTCCCTCCTCCAATTTGGAGTTTACAATTTCCTCGGCAAGGGCATCTTCAATGTATTTTTGAATGGCCCTTTTTAAAGGCCTTGCTCCATACTGTTTGTCAAATCCCTTTTCAGCGATATAGTCTTTAGCTTTATCTGTGAGGTTCATATCATACCCAATCTCCTTAATTCTGTTAAAGAGCTTGGCCAGTTCAATGTCAATGATCAGATGTATGTGTTCTCTTTCCAGCGGATTGAAAACAATCACATCGTCTATCCTGTTCAGGAATTCTGGGGCAAATGCCTTTTTAAGGGCATTTTCGATCACACTTTTTTGATGGGAATCTTCCTGAGATTTCTTGGCTGCAGTGCCAAATCCTACCCCTTGTCCAAAATCCTTCAATTGTCTCGCTCCAATATTGGAGGTCATTATAATGATCGTGTTTCTAAAGTCGATCTTTCTTCCTAAACTATCTGTTAGATATCCATCGTCTAGCACCTGAAGCAGCATATTAAATACATCAGGATGAGCTTTTTCAACTTCATCTAGCAAGATTACTGAATAAGGCTTGCGTCTTACCTTCTCTGTAAGTTGTCCTCCTTCTTCATAACCCACGTAACCCGGAGGGGCTCCTACCAATCTGGAAATGGCAAATTTCTCCATATACTCACTCATGTCTATGCGGATCAGGGCATCTTCAGAATCGAAGAGTTCTTTAGCCAATACCTTGGCTAACTGAGTTTTACCCACTCCTGTCTGTCCAAGGAAAATAAAGGATCCTATGGGTTTATTCGGATCTTTCAATCCGGCCCTGTTACGTTGAATGGCCTTAGCCACCTTGGCCACAGCTTCATCCTGCCCAATGACATTTCCTTTTATCAAAGCAGGTAATTCTGCCAGTTTATTGCTTTCTGTTTGTGCGATCTTGTTAACGGGGATACCACTCATCATAGACACCACATCGGCCACATTATCTTCTGATACGATTTCCCTGTGAAGTTTGCTGTCTTCTTCCCATTTTTCCTG
>NZ_JBATLB010000083.1:0-43680 GCF_049669965.1 Muriicola sp.
AGTGCATCATCAAATTTCATCCCTTGCCTTAAATAGGAATTAAATTTCCCAATCAAAACCAATCCATCATTTACCATAATACCTATCAAGGCTATAATACCCAGTGCGGATAAGACGTTGATCGGAAATCCATGAATATAATGGCCCCACCCCACACCTATAATACTAAACGGAATCATAGACAGCAAGATCACAGGCTGGCTATACGATCTGAAGGTAAAGGCGATTACTGCGAATATCAGGAATAGTATTACCGGAAATACGGCGTTGGCGGATCTCGATAATTTCTGAGCTTCCCTGTTTTGGCCTTCATAAGAAACAGATAGGCTTGGATACTTGGCCAGCAGGTCCGGAATAAAATTGGTTTGTACATCCAGAAGAATATCGGTTGCACTTTCATTTGGATTTTCGAGATCTGCTTCAATCCGTATTTCTCGCTGCCCGTCCAGGTGGGAGATCGATTCATCTCCTCTTGCGATAGAATATGAAGCAATTTCAGAAAATGGCACCCGCTGTCCTGTGGGGGTTAGGATCCGCATGTCATCCAGGTCCGAAATAGAAGATCGGTTAGACTTATCATAACGCACCCAAACACGGATCTCATCTTGCCCGCGCTGAAAGCGTTGTGCCTGTGCACCAAAGAACCCGGCACGAACCTGACTCATTACCTGTTGCAAGTTGAGGCCAAGAGCATATGCATTCTCCTTGAGTTCAATATCCAGTTCCTTGATCCCTTCCGGATCTGTATCTGTTACATCGCGCAGTTTAGGATCGTTCTCTAAATAGGTTCTGAGTTCATCCTTTGCTTTTTCTAATTGCTCGTTGTCATTACCAAGCAGAGCAATAGAGACAGGACTACCCCCAAAGTTACCTCCAGAGCCAAATGTTAAACGTTCTACCCCATAGACTTCGCCTACTTCTGCTCTGATGGCGTTTGTAATATCCGGGGAAGGAAAATCGCGTTCCTCTCCAGGCAGTAAATTAACCCTAAGGGATGCTTTGTTATTCCCGGGACCCACTCTTTTAATGATATTTTGTACTACCTGTAAATTACCTGTTTGCCTGGCAGTGAAATCTTCATTTACTCTCCAGGCGGCAGCTTCTACCTTGGTGATCAATTCGTCCGTGATCTCGGGATTGGTCCCTTCCGGCATTAATAGTTCAATACTTACCTGATCACTGGCCACACTTGGGAAAATAGTTACACGCACAACCCCGGACATGATAGAGGCAATGGTGATCACTAAGAGTCCCGTAAATATTGAAAAGCTGATAAAACGATGATTAAGCACAAAATGAAGCGCCGGACTGTAAAGTCGATCTCTCAAATAGCTCATTACCTGGTCTCCAATCTTGTTGAACACCCTGAGTTTTGTCATAAATTTATCGATCCCCTTTTGCTTGTCTAATGATTCCTGATCCTGTCTTACCAAGGCCTTGGAGTGCGCTATATGCGCGGGCAGGATGATCAGGGCTTCAAAGAGGGATACCGTTAAGGTTAGGATCACCACTGTAGATACCTCTCCAAAAAATTCCCCTATTCTGCTATCAAGGAACAGGAAGGTAGAAAAGGCAAGAATTGTGGTGATAATGGCCGACAAAATTGGAGGGATCACCTCAATGGTTCCGTCAATGGCAGCCTGCACCGGCGATTTTCCCATTTCGTAGTGTTGGTAAATGTTTTCCGAGATCACAATCCCGTCATCTACCAGTATACCAATTACAATGATCATTCCGAAGAGTGAAAGGATATTGATGGTTACACCAAACATTCCAGCAAAAATGAACATCCCTAAAAAAGAGATTGGAAGCCCAAAGGCTACCCAAAAAGCTAATCGTGTGTTAAGAAAGAAAGAGAGGAACAAGAGGACCAGTAAGATCCCGATAGCGCCGTTCTCAATTAATAATGCAGTACGTTGTTTTAGAGAAATAGAAGCATCTGAGACTACATCTAGTTTTACATTGTTATGAGTTGCATTGTACTGCTCTACATATGCGTTTATCTTTTCCGCCGTTGGGATGAGGTCTTCGTTGTTTGTATTACTTACCTGTACATTTACCGATAGGTTCCCATTAAAGTAGGACACATTGGGGTTTTCAGAGAATCGATCTCTTACCTCTGCTATATCGCTCAACCGGATAATATTTCCGCTGGCATCTGATCGGACCACCAGGTTATTCAATTCATCGCCGTAGTAGGAGCGATTTTTTGCGCGAATAAGATAATCTTCCTGCTCCGTTTTAATCTCTCCTCCGGTGGTTAAAATATTTGTTTGCCCTACTGCTGTGGCCACTTCCTCAAAACTCAGATTGTATGCCAGGAGGTCGCGTTCTCTTACAGCAATCTCTATTTCTTCTTCCGGATAACCAGAGATCTCTATCTGTGAGATCCCTTCCATGGCCCGCAGGTCATATTCTATTTTCCGGGTAATCTGTTTTAAATTGGCCAGGGAAATTCCTTTTCCATTTACCGCAAAACTTATGGTAGGACGAATAGACTCTTGTTTGGCCACTACCAATGGTTCCATGCCCCCTGGAAAGTTCGGCACCCTGTCTACTGCATTTTTTACTTCAGTGATTAGCACATCTATATCCTCATCCGCATCAATCTCAACCGTAATACTGCCTCCGTTCTCCCTGGAAGTAGAGGTCACCCTTTCAATACCTACCAGGCCTTTTAGATTATCCTCAATCTTTAGGACCACGCCTTCCTCTATCTCTAACGGAGCCGCCCCTGGGTAATTTATACTTATAGTGATGATCTGGGAATCGATCAAGGGAAAGAACGAAGATCGCATCCTAAGGGCACCCAATATCCCAAAAACCACAAAGGCGAGGATGATCACATTCACTGCAACATCGAACCTTATAAAATAACCAATGATCTTTCGCATCTTATGGGAGTTGTTTTATATTGGTTGCTTCAGCAATATTGGTGGTATCTCTATAGGTTTTTACGGTCATCCCTGCGTAAGCTCCGGGAACCGGCCGTGCCAGTATTACGGTTCCGTCTGCAATACCTCTGATGACGGCTGTTTTATCTGAAAAGTATACGGGCCTAACACTCAATATATCTAAGACACTATCTCGAACGATAAAAAGTTCTTTCTGATCATTTAGGAGTTTACGAGATATCTCAAAAGCGTTTTCCTCACTTCTTCCTTCGATCTGTGCCTGGAGATACATCCCTTCCTTAACGCGTTCGTCCTGTACATCGATGAACACTGAAACGGTCTGGGATTGCTGGTTTACCGATGCATTGATCCTCGCGACCATCCCTGTAAATTCCTGAGTGCCTTCCAGGTTTTGGAGTTTTACGGCCTCCCCCACTTTTAGAAAATCACTGTACGACTTATTTACGGCTACTTCCAATTCATAGATGGAAGGATTGATGTATGCTCCTAATTTCTGACCGGGTCTAACCAGGCTGCCTTCGGTTACCAAAGCTTCCGTGAGTACGCCATTAAAAGGTGCCCTGATAACATATTTGTAAAGTCTTTGTTCCAGGTTCTTTACGTTGTAATAGGTGGTCACAATATTTCGGCCATTGATAAAATACCGTTCTTTTTCAGAGCTTATCTCAGGAAGCTCAGGAGTACTATTTTCTAGATCAAAATCTGTTAGGTAAGCCTGCCACTTAGGATACGCCTCGGGATAATCCAGGCGAAGGTCTGGCATGGCAGCGGTAATAAGATTATACAGACTGCTTTTGGCACTCTGAACAGAAGCGGCATATTCTGCGGCATCTATCCTCATAAGCACTTCACCTTTTCTAAATGCCTGTCCGGGTTTAAAAGGATGGCTGCTATATCTGAAGATTCCTTGGACCTCCGCATACACTTCAACCCGTTCTTTTGCTGCGAGATTTCCATTGGCTGGAATAATGATCGGGATGGTACTATTCATCACCGTGTCTATAAAAACTGTTTTGACTTCTTTGCGTGTCGCTGGTTTTTTTTGGTCTTCGGCAGTTACCAATAGGTAGGATACTACCACTGCTACCACCAAAATAATTACACCGAGGGTGTAAAGTATAATTTTTCTCATCCAGGAAGGGTTGACTCTATCATTGGTTAAGAGGCAAAACTATTAAATTGTTCATTTGGCGGGAGTTAAATAAAACATAAAGTGTTAAAACAAGCCTCAATACTGTTCAACAAAAAAGAGGATGTTTTCACATCCTCTTTTTATGACTAACCAACTTAAAAACATCTATTCATTATTTTTTTTGGGCATTTGTTCATCATCATCATACATTGTTTCTGCCACTCTAGTTTTCTTAAAGTCGAGCTCCTTGAAGTTCAATTTAAGATCTCCTTTGTCATAGTCGAATACCAAAAATTGTCTGGTATTCATGGTCTCCAGGTTTTTCAGGGAGTTGAATTTATTGTTTTGTATCTGTAGGATCTCCAGGCTTGCCAATTGACTAAATTCTGCCGGGATCTCTCCTCCTAACTGATTATTGGCTAAAATAAGTTCCTTTAACTGCACCAGTTTGCCGAATTCCTGAGGAATAGAGCCTTCCAGGGTATTCTCGAACAACCCCAGGCTTTCGAGTTCACTTAGTTTTCCCAATGCTACGGGGATGGTCCCTTTTAAATTATTGCTGGAAAGATTCAATGTCTTCAATTTTATTAACTGACCCATACTTTCAGGAATGCTACCTGAAAAGAAATTATTAAAGGCCGTAAGTTCTGTGAGATTAGACAATTCGCCAAAAGATGATGGCAATGCTCCTTTGAACCGATTCATCTCTATTTTTAGTACTTCGAGACTGGTCAATTGGGCGATAGACTCAGGCAATTCGCCTGTTAACCCATTAAACGCCAGGTTTAAAACCTTTAAATGAACTAGTTGTCCTATACTTGACGGCAAGACACCCTTTAAGTTATTCCTAAAGAGATTGATCTCTGTTACATGATCATTTTCAACCTTCACTCCATACCAATTTGAAACCGGTGCCTCCAGATCCCATGTCCGGACCCACTCTGCACCATTGGTACTTTCATAAAACTCCAGTAACGCCTTTTTTTCTGCCTTGCTTATCTTAGCAGAAACTAGCAACGTAGAGCTGAACAAAACGATGAAAAAGAACAGCGTGTTTCTCATAAGGTTACTATTAGTAGATGAAAAGGTCTATTTAAAATAATTCTTATAAATACCTAGGAATTACCTTACAAATATATCGAATTGTAGGGATTGGATGTCAATTTTTACGACGAATGGTTCATATTTGTTGTGAAACCAGGATATATTGTGGTGAAAAAAAAGTTGTACTACAAATATAGCTGCAGCCTTTTAACCCTCGAGCCTTAAAGTAAGGTCTTCCCACTGTTTCATCAACGATTCCAATCGTTTCTTCTTTTTTTGATATCCGTCAAAAAAATTCGGTTTTGCTATGGTCTGATCGTAATTCATCAGCAATTCGTGGTCTGTATCCGCAATCTCCTTTTCCAGAACCCCGATCTCACTTTCCAAATTACTGAGTTTGTTCTTAAGGCCCTTTATCTTTTTCTGATCGTGATAGGGTTTATCTGCCGTGGCCAATTGTTTTTTCTGTGCTGCTATACCCGACTTTCGTTCTATGGCCCTGAAATCATCGGCCTTGCGTTCGTCCAGGAAGTAATTGATATCCCCCAGGTATTCTTTGATCTTTTTGTCTTTGAACTCATAGACCTTATTGGTAAGGCCCTGAAGAAAATCACGATCGTGAGAGACAACGATCAAGGTGCCTTCAAAGTTTATCAGCGCCTGTTTTAAAACATTTTTGGAGGCAATATCTAAATGATTGGTGGGCTCATCCATTACAAGGACATTGAAAGGTTGCAACAGCATCTTAGCTAATGCCAGCCTGTTACGCTCACCCCCAGACAGCACTTTTACATACTTCTCTACATCTTCTCCGCTAAACAGAAAAGAGCCCAGTATGTCGCGCACCTTACTTCTGTTCTTTTCATTGGCCGCATCGATCATGGTATCCAGGACCGTTTTGTTGCCATTCAGATATTCGGCCTGATTCTGAGCAAAATATCCAATCTGAACATTATGGCCCAATTTAACGGAACCTTCAAAGGGTATTTCTCCCACAAGGATCTTGGCCAGGGTAGTTTTACCTTGCCCGTTCTGGCCTACAAAAGCCGTTTTACTATTGCGTTCCAATAAAAGGTCAATGTCTTTTAAAACCTCCTTGGAACCATAGTTTTTTGACAGATCTTCTACCTCCGCCACTACTTTTCCCGGCACTACAGAAACCGGAAACTTTACTTTTAGCACACTAGTATCGGACTGGTCAACCTCTATGCGGTCCATCCTATCCAGTTTTTTGATCAGCGATTGCGCCATAGATGCCTTGGAGGCTTTTGCCCTAAATTTTTCGATCAATCTTTCGGCCTGCTGTATCTCCCGTTCCTGATTTTTCAAGGCATTCATCTGCTGCTCCTTGATCTCTTGCCGCAGGATCAGAAACTGCGAATATGGCTTGTTATAATCGTAGATCCTTCCCAGGGATATTTCAATGGTTCGGTTGGTTACGTTGTCCAGGAACATCTTGTCGTGCGAAACAATCACGATGGCTCCTGTAAATCCGGTTAAGAATTGTTCCAGCCATAAAATAGATTCAATATCCAGGTGGTTGGTTGGCTCATCTAAGAGCAGCACATCATTTTTCTGAAGTAGTAATTTGGCCAATTCAATACGCATGCGCCACCCCCCTGAAAAAGTATCTGTTTTCTTATGAAAGTCCTCCCTTTTAAAACCTAGTCCCAGCAGTATTTTTTCTGTATCTCCCTGGTAGTTATAACCTCCATGGATCTCATATTGATGCGTGTAATCATTGAGATCTACCATTAGTTGATGATAGCCCTCGCTCTCATAATCTGTTCTCTCTGCAAGCTGTTCGTTGATATGGGCCAGTTTCCCTTCCATGTGCTGCAGTTCTTCAAAGGCCTTATAAGACTCTTCCAGCACTGTGTGGCCCTCATCGAAGTCTATATCCTGCCTGAGAAATCCTATACTGATTTCCTTATCTGAAGCTATTGTTCCCGTATCTGGGGCAACATCTTTGCTCAACAATTTTAAAAGGGTAGATTTCCCTGCACCGTTTTTACCAATGAGCCCAACCCTATCGCCGGGATTCAGACGAAAGCCAATCTCCTCAAATAAAAATTCGCCGGAGAAAGAAACGGAAAGATTGTGAACATTCAGCATTTTTGTTACCGTGATTACATTGAAGGACAGAGCAAACAAGTATCTTTGCCCAAAATTTTTGCAAATGTTAAAAAAAGGAAACAAACTCTACAGCATTTTAACAGGAAGTTGTCCTAAATGCCATTTAGAGAGCATGTATACCTATAAAAATCCATATAGGATGGGCTCTTTATTTGAGATGCAGGAACGTTGTTCACATTGCAAAACCAAGTACAAGATAGAGCCCTCTTTCTTCTACGGGGCCATGTACGTGAGCTATGCGGTGGGAATAGCTTTTGCAGTGGCGGCCTTTGTCATTTCCTTTTTACTGTTAAAAGCCAGCATAATCAGCGCATTTATCAGTATTGTTGTCACCCTGGTGGTCTTTCTACCGGTCATCATCCGTTTATCTAGAAATATCTGGATCAACATCTTTATAGGGTATGATCCAAAAGCTGCAGGGCGTTAACCATTCTTATAGCGCTTTTTGAATCTTAAAACGTCCATCTCGGAAGGAATTGGATCTCCCTTTTCGATAAAATTATAGAGCGCCCCGGAAGCAAAAGGGGCAATCATAACACCTCTGGAGCCAAATCCATTGAGGATATAAAGGCGATTGTGTTCCGGATGCTGCCCAACCAATGGTCTTCTGTCTGCCACCGTAGGTCGGATACCTGCCACATGTTCTATTAGCTCATACTCGCATCTCAGGAAGGTCCTTAACTTGGTTTCCAGTTCCTCCCTGGCTGCAGAAGTGGGTTCATTGGTCTTATCCTGCCATTTATAGGTTGCCCCAATACGATATATATCTTCTCCCAGTGGGATTATAAATATGGACGACTTAATAACGTTGACTTCTTTAAGATCCGGGGCTTTAATGGTCAGTAATTCTCCTTTGGTGCCGTTAAGGGGAAGGTAGTTAAAGTGTGGGTTTTGTTTGAGTCCGTACCCTGTGGCGAAGACCATATTTTTAGCTCTGAGCTCCTTATAAACCACTTCAGAATTGCTTATATGAAGCAGCTCCTGATCAAAAGATTCCGGGAGGAGCAACTCCTTGCCAACCAGATAGGCTTCATAAGCATTTACTAAGAGTGACGTATCAACACGCCCTGTACCCAGAACTTCTCCGTACCCATAAGGCGCATGTAGAGCATTGTTGGTGTTCTTGATTATCCTGGCCGACAATAAAGAACTCAATACCGGTTTATCTGAGGCTTCAAACCAGGCGTTTTGCTCTTCAATACTTGCAAATCTTCGCAAAATTCTAAGCGGATGATCTAGTGGGACTCCCAGTTTCTTTTCGAGTTTCGAATAAAAGGCCGGCAGAAGTTCTAATTGTTCATGAGCTTTCCAGACGGGTGTGAAGCGTTTTAGGATCACTGGGTTGTACAAACCGCCAGCCACCATGGAGGCCTGCTGTGAATGATCATTGATCACCCGAAAGGACCTTCCTTCTTCCTCAAGGATCTCACAAAAGGAAATACCTGCCAAACCAAGGCCTACTATAAGGTAATCTACCATGGTACAAAAATAAAAAACGCCGCTTCATAAAGAGCGGCGTTTCCATTTTATAATTGAATTGGAATAAAATTGAGCATTTTAATAGGCCCACATATCTTGTTCCCTGTCTCTGATCGCTTCTTTGATGCGATTAGACTCCAGTAGCTGGAACAAGGCATTATCGGCAACGTAGTCATCAATACTACGGTCTCCGTGAACGTTGTCTTCCCTGTAGATAATTGCGTTGAACCTTCTTGCATTCAATAACATATCGAACGTAATAGGTTGTGCAGAATTTCTCTGGTTAAAGACTTTGGCATCATGCAGGATCTTCCGTGCACTTGGGAACCATACCCAGAACAATTCTACTTTGTTATCTGCGGGATTCATGGATTCATCATCCACAAAGTTCACATCGGGAGCAACTGGTGCAATCCCCAGGAGGCGATACTTCAATTCTCCCTGGCGCTTGTCAAAATACCAAATACCCTTGATACGATACTCTTCAATATCTGCCGCAGTGATCTCTCTCCTGTTAACATATTCAGGCGAAAGTACTTCCCCGGCATTTATCTGCTCGTATCCCAGATCTGTAGTATCTACCCTTGTGAGGGTTGCTTTGAGGTCTTCGAACTTCCTTCTTTCAGTGAAATAGGAATCTACATAGACATCTTTCAGTTTACCGTTTTTGATGTTCTTTAAAAAAACATCATAAAGGGATCTTCTATCAGCTCCGATATCGACCGTATCTGTGGGATAATAGAGGGCGAAATTCACCCGCTCATCCAGATCGACCACTTCCCAGATGGTTTTGGACCAGAGAATATCTCTGTCATCTACATACCCGTAATCTAAGGGTGTGTCATTGTCCATAGCCAACTGATTCTCAGTCTTCTTCCCAATCTCCTCTGGTTTCTTAGCATTCAGGATATTTGCCTGAGCCAAGATGGATATTGGTAGCAAAGAAACGGCTCCAACGATTAAAACATTCTTCCAATTCATAAAATTCAATTTTACTAACTATTCTTAGTTTGTGATCTCCACAACAACCGGAGATACTCTTTTAAGCTTATACGTCTTGTTATTTGTAATATAGGCTTCAATATCAAAGACTTGTACAGCATCACCTCTTTTCGCTCTTTTCAGAGCAGATTTTGCTCTACTATCTAATTTGTTTCCTTTTACTACTACTGTAGGCTGGCCGGGAACCTTAAACTTAAATCCGCTTACTGCAAGATTCAGGTCAAAGTCAAAGTCTTCCAACATAGCTCCGATGGTGGCAATTTCCAGATTACGACTTGGCATCTGGGCACTACCGGATTCTCCTCTCACAGATCCTGCAGGTCTAGGTATATCCTTGATCCTGAAAGTTGCAGGTGTGGTGATACGCTTCCCGTCTGGCAATACACCAGAGGCATTGATAGTTACTTCTCTACCTGTTCCAGGATTCATAATGTATTTACTACCGCTTAACCTTTTAAGTCCGGTTGCGCTTGCAGATACCTTATTATCCGGAATACCAGGAATTGAAATGGTCATAGGGTTTGCTACCCCACGGTATACCACGTTCATCTTGTCTGCCGAAATTACAGCAGCATCTGGCTTGGAGATAGTAGAGAAGGAGTTCTTTACGGGAACTTCTGTTTCTACTCCATCCTGCATATAGATAAGAATACCAGCAATATCGTGATCTCCGGGACTTCCTGCTCCAATCAAGAGGTTTACGCCTCCTTCTTTGAGTTCGTAATCCTTTCCTTCGGTCATCTTCCGACCATCCAGGGTCAATTCAGCTCTTACTGGCTTAGCAGATCTGTCTGTCTTACCCAATACAATACTACCACTGAATTTCTCCCCTGAGTAGAAGGCAGATTTTTCAGAGAAAAGTTGAGTTTCGAAATTTGTCAATGAAACCTGACTGGTAAGCTCTCCTTGTAACATCGCCTTTAAAGCAGCTTCTTCAGTTGACTTAATATCGGTTTGAAGGGCGGTTAGTTTAGCCAAAGAGGCAATTAAAGGGAAACCTTCATAATGATAATTAATCCAGTCAATTTTAACCCCGTCTCTACGGGTAACCTTACCATTCTCATCTCCTGTTTTAAAGCGAGCTTCAACCTGTGATTTTACGTCAGGGTAATCCTCCCCGATGATAGAAATAACCTGTGAACTATAGTCTTTAATTCTCTTCATGAAATCCTTACCTCCTGCAGCCAAATTGTCTCCCTGAAAGAATTTCTGATCCAGATAATCGGCCTTGTCCATTACCTGATAATCCTTAGTATCTTCAACATCTTCGGTCATAGATTTCTTAAGATCCTCCAGGTACGTAAAGTACTCCTGTGATAACTGCTTAATTTTCTGAGCATCTTTGTAGAGCTCTGAATATTTAGCTGCATCTTCTGATGCTTTTGTCTCAAGACTTGCCAAGAAAGCCTGATTGCTTTCCGAAGCCTTTATATTAGAAGTTTCGAACTTTTCGTTCATTAGACCAAATGCGGCCAAAACTTCCTTGCTCATATTGAGCGCCAGCATTGCGATAAAGATCAAATACATTAAGTTGATCATCTTCTGACGCGGTGTTGCTTTTCCTGATGCCATGTTTTTCTAATTAGTTTTGATTAATAACTTGATTTGGGTTTATAATTCGCGACTAATTAGTTTTTGCTCATAGCAGACAACATACCACCATATACACCATTTAAGGATGAAAGGTTAGAGGCCAACGATTCCATTTGATCTTTAAGGGCACCAGCATTCTGAACTACTTCCTCGTTAATAGAGGCTTGTCTGCTAGCGCTGTCTAATTGAACTTTGTAAAGACTATTCAAGGATTCCATCTGGGCAGCTGCCTGAGACATTTCCTCAGAATATTTCTTGGTAGATTCCATAGCGTCTACTGAAGGAGCAATACCTTTGGCGGCACCTTCAAAATTACGGATGCTGTTACCAAGGCTATTCATCAATTCGGCATCGATATTTGCTTCTTTCAATAACTGATCTAATTTTTTAGATAATATGCCTTCCGCTTCTTTAGCATCCGATTTAGACTTCCCATTAGATTCTCCTCCGGCTAGTTCTGGGTATACCAAAGACCAATCGAATTCGTCGTCTACCGGTTCAAATGCACTGATAGCGAAAATAAGTGCTTCTGTTATAAGTCCTACTGCTAGAAGTAATCCACCTGTAAGTGGTCCAAATTCCCAGTGAAGGATCTTAAATAATGCTCCAATGATTACCACTGACGCACCCAGCCCGTAGGCCATGTTAAATAGTTTTTTTGTTGATTTTGACTGTGCCATAATTCTAGATTTAATTAAGTTTAATAATAAGTATTTGGTTTTTGTTTGATCTTTTTTTGGTATGCTTTTATTGTGTTGAATCTTCTTCTCCCATGTAATCCTGTACTGTTCTGAAGCCAATATAACTTCTGGCAGAATCTCTGTATTCGTAATCCCTGGTACTTACCTGCAAGAAGTAGGCAACATCTTTCCAGGAACCTCCCCTGATAACCTTACGGGCGTTCTCGCCAGAATCGGCATTAGGGTTCATGGTAGAGGCATATTCATATGAACCTGGGAAATAACTACTATTGGTCCATTCTGAAACGTTCCCTGCCATATTGTACAGGTTAAAATCATTGGGTTCGTACGACTTTGCTTCCACTGTATACAGAGCAGCATCTGCTGCGTAATCACCGCGTTGTGGTTTAAAGTTTGCCATAAAGCAGCCCGTATCACTAATTACATACGGTCCACCCCAAGGATATGTACCTCCTTCGATACCACCTCTTGCAGCGTACTCCCACTCAGCTTCCGTAGGTAAACGAAACTGATTGACAAATTGTGCTCCACGACTTTTCTGATCGTCATTCTTGAACTTTGTTCTCCAATGGCAGAAAGCCTTGGCCTGTTTCCAGGATACCCCTACTACAGGATAATCACTATAGGCGTCATGCCAGAAATAATCATTGTGCATGGGTTCATTATACGAGTACTCAAAGTCACGGATCCATACCGTAGTATCCGGATAGATCTCTAATTCTTCGGTCTTGATAAATTCCTTTCTTCGGGTATCCCTGGTCCTGGCCGCAGCCTCAATATCCATCCAGGTATACTTGTACTTTAATTTTGTAACGTCTATAATACGTTGCCCGTTGTATGATTCCTCTTCAGGGACATACAGAGAATCCATGACCTCCGAATAGTACTCATCCGGATAATCAGAAGTATCCCAGACGAGATCCTCCTCCGTATTAAGCTTATATCCCTCGTATCCTGTCTCTCCCATACCCGAATAATTATCGAGCATGTATTTATCATACACAGACATTCTGGTAGTATCGGCACTTTTAAAGGCGTATTCGCCAATTCCGCCGTCTTCCGGTCCTAATCCGAGTTCATCAGCAAGTTTTGCCAAATTGGTTCTGACTATAGAATCGCGAACCCATTCTACAAACTGCCGATATTCACTGTTAGTAATTTCCGTGTCGTCCATATAGAACGATCTAACAGTAACAGTTTTGGTAGGGGCATTGAGAACCTGCGCCATGTCTTCCTCGCTTTTACCCATGATAAATGCACCTCGTGGTATGAGCTCCATTCCGTAGGGTTTTTCGGGATACCATTTCTTACCTTGGACGCCCACTAGTTCTCCTTTTGTTTTTGAACCACAACTTGAGAGTAAAAAAACAAACGCTATAGATAACAACAATAGCTTCTTCATACTTTAGGTTAAATTTCGATTTAGACTTTAAACAGTAATCACAATTATTATTCTCTAAAACTACTTTTTGAATAAATTATTGTACACTACTGGCCTTCCTTATAAAAAAATTCACGTTTAATTCAGCCCTTTCTTATAGGCCTTAAACCACCGCTCAGGAATAATCTGATCGCACGCGTCTAAATAGTCCTGCTCAGTGCAAGGTAATAACGCAGGTGAATTTGATTTAGTATGTGAAGAAACAAAAGGCGGGACTTCTACCCACCACCTTTGGGTAAGTTGACTTTTAAAGAATACCAGTTCTTCGGTCTCAGTTGGGACTATAAACTTGGTAAAGTCTTTGTTGCTGGCGCTTGGCCTTTCTTTGATTCGGTAGTTAAAGCCTTCCATAAAGTACCAGATAATCTGGGCCACTAATTGATAGGCCTGGGGGGTGTTCTCTGATTCATAGATGCCAAATACGGCTACATTCTCACTGATTCCTGCGTATCTGGCGATCGCACAGATCTCTCTCCCGTCAAAACCATTTGGTGAGAAGTTAGAGGACAGGCCAATTTCACTAGCCTTAACGGCCCGCAAATCAAGACTTACCAAATGAGCATTCCTTAAAATGGGTTCTGCCAAAGCAATATCTGAGGTGATTTCCCCTAAGCGATAGGCGTCGAAGAACAGCCGTTCCATCAGATCTATCTCTTCCTGGGCATTGAAATAGCTCTGATAACCAATGTTGGAGAAATTAAAAAGATTGTTAGGTTTATCGGTAATGATCTTACTCATATAGGAACTGGAAGAAATAAGTTCCTCATCTGCACCAAAATCGAAACGGCTATCTACAGATACCAGATTGATAAGATTCTTTATCTTGTCGAAAGCCCGGTAGGTAGGATAGGTAATATCCTGAGTTGCACCTAATATAATAGGTATAACGTTCTCTTCTAATAATTCGGCTATGATCTCCTTTACCACAAAATACGTATCCTCTACCGTTTCCCCTTCTTCTACATTTCCAAGGTCCACGATGTTCACATTCCAATTCCCCATCATAAGTTTGTAGAGCTGAATTCTAATCTCTACAATGGCCAGTTTCTCTGGCTTTTTTTCAAAGGCATTACGGGATTCATGTACCCCCATAATGGCAAAGGAGGCGTTGGCAAGAACTGGCAGACCGTCTCTGTTGGTATGTTTGAAAACACTTTTTCCAATGGATTGTAGTGGCAGCAACTCACAGTGAGCCAGGGCCTTATCTTCTACCGGTACTAAAAAATCGAATGCCATAGGGTCACAGCAATGGAGAGTTACTTACTTTTTTTCTTGGGTTTTTTCTTTTCGAGCAGTCCCTGAGCATCTGCCAAACTAAAATTAGTGACATCTACTTCTTTCGCCAGTTCTGCCTTTAATTTACCTTTGATGATCTGATGCCTTCCCCAACGGGCCTTTTCTATCCGTATGCCTTCTTCCGGCCATTCCTTCACCACACGCTCAGATTCCTTTTTCTTCTTAGCCTCTATCAATTCCGCAATATCAGCTTCCGAGAGGTCATCAAAATCGTATTTCTTATTGACATTGATAAACATCCCATCCCATTTAATAAAAGGACCAAATCTTCCGGTTCCTTTGGTTACGTCCTTTTCTTCATAGGTAGTAATAGGGGCATCGGCCTTTTGCTTGGCCTTGATCAATTCAATAGCCTTATCCAGAACAATATCCATGGCACTATCGCCGCTTTCAAGGGAAACAAACTTCTTTCCGAAGCGTATATAGGGTCCGTATCTACCTACATTGGCTTCTACCTCTTCCCCCTCATAGACCCCTAATTTTCTAGGTAGTTTAAACAGGTCCATCGCGTCTTCAAATGTAACAGAGGCGATAGATTGATCCGGGAGTAAACTTGCAAACAAAGGCTTTTCCTCTTCTTCTACAGTTCCTATTTGAACCATAGGGCCAAAACGGCCTAAGCGAACTGAAACCTGCCTTTTTGTTTTTGGATCTGTCCCCAGGATACGTTCCCCGCTTGCGCGGTCAGCATTTTCCTCTACGTCTATTACCTTGGGGTGAAAATCCTTGTAGAAATCTTTCATCACCTTTTGCCAATCTTCTTCACCAGAGGCGATCTCATCAAATTCTTTTTCCACCTTGGCCGTGAAGTGGTAATCCAAAATATTGGCAAAATGAGCTACAAGGAAGTCATTCACAATAAGACCAATATCTGTAGGCACCATTTTACCCTTATCCGAACCTACCGTTTCGGTAAGTTGTTTTTCAAGGATGGTATCTTTTTCAAGGACCAATTGGGTATAGGCCCTTTCCGTACCATCTACTGTGCCTTTCTCTATATATCCCCTATTCTGAATGGTAGAGATCGTTGGAGCATAGGTAGAAGGTCTCCCAATGCCCAATTCCTCCAATTTCTTTACCAGGGTGGCTTCTGTGTATCTGTAAGGAGGCCTGGAAAAACGCTCTGTTGCTGTTATATAGGTATTGTATAAGGTATCCTTTTCCTTTAAGGCCGGGAGCATGCCTTCCTGCTCTTCTGCCAGATCTTCTTCATCTTTTCCTTCCAAATACACTTTTAGAAACCCATCAAACTTTATGACCTCCCCATTGGCCGTAAATTCCTCTGTATGGGTATTGGTCTTAATTTTAACATTGGTTCGTTCTAATTCGGCATCTGCCATTTGAGAAGCCAGGGTACGCATCCAGATCAGCTCGTACAACTTTGCCTGATCTCTTTCCACTTTAGGGGATTGAAGGGTCATATCCGTGGGCCGTATGGCCTCATGTGCCTCCTGAGCTCCCTTGCTTTTCCCTGTATAGTTGCGAATCTTGCTGTACTTTTCACCATAATTGGCAACAATAGCTTGTTTCGCCTCATTGATAGCTTCTTTTGAAAGGTTGACGCTATCTGTCCTCATATAGGTGATCAATCCTGCCTCATATAATCTTTGTGCCACCTGCATGGTCCTTGCCACAGAGAAATACAATTTCCGCGAGGCCTCTTGTTGTAGGGTGGAGGTTGTAAATGGAGCGGCTGGCGATTTTTTAGCGGGTTTCTTGTCTAGCGAGGCAACTGAAAAGTCGGCCTTTAGATTCTGCGTTAAAAATGCTTCAGCTTCTTTCTTGGTCGCAAAAGTCTTGGAGAGCTTGGCACCAAAGATCTCACCTTTTGCTGTTTTAAATTCTGCATTGATCCTAAATGACGCTTCCGGGGAAAAGGCTTCAATAGCCCTTTCTCTTTCTACTATAAGACGGACGGCAACAGACTGCACCCTCCCTGCTGAAAGGCCTGGTTTAATTTTTTTCCACAATACGGGAGAAAGTTCGTATCCCACCAACCTGTCTAGTACCCTACGTGCCTGTTGGGCATTGACCAGGTCATAATTGATGGCCCTTGGGTTCTCAATGGCTTTGAGTATGGCCGATTTGGTAATCGAATTAAATACGATCCTTTTGGTCTTGTTCTTATCCAATTGCAGGGTCTCTGCCAAATGCCAGGAAATGGCCTCTCCTTCACGATCCTCATCACTGGCCAACCAAATTGTTTCTGCTTTTTTGGCCAGATCCTTCAATTTTTTAACAAGCGCCTTTTTATCTTTATCAACGATGTATTTGGGTAGAAAATCATTCTCCACATCTACGCCGAGTTCCTTGGAGGGAAGATCGGCAATATGACCAAAACTCGATTCTACCTTAAAATCCTTTCCCAGAAATTTTTCAATAGTCTTCGCCTTGGCGGGTGATTCTACAATTACTAAATTCTTAGCCATTCATTGATTTTTGAAGTCACAAAAGTATAGCAAAATTTTGATTTGCTTCCTTTTATCCACAATGAGGCCCAAAATAGTGCCGGAGGTTCACCAATAAGATGGCCCTTTTAAGATGTGAATTAATTGAGAGACATGCTGCTAATTAGTTCCAGGCTCACATCATTATAAGAATACTGATAAAGGGTTTCCTCGCCCACCATTAGAAGGTGCTCCTGCAAAGGAATGACATCGAAGGTTGTGATATCCTCAAAGTGTTGTAAGGCAACCAAGTCCGGCACATTGGTGGTGTCGTAGACTCTTAAGCCAAAACTGCCGTCGCATACAAAAAGCTTGTTATCCCTGATGCCAAGGCCATAAGGCTCTTCCATAGGGTAGCTGGCCGTTAACGAAGGATTTGAAATATCTGAGATATCTACCAGGAACAAGCCGCTTTCTGTGGCACCGCAGCCATTGCCTCCCCGTAGCGTAATATAGGCATAGTCGCCATCAACCACTACCGGATCACAGGCAGTACCGTGTTGAAATTCAGAAATAAAGCTCGGATTAGAAGGTTCAGTTATATCATATATATACATCCCGCTTCTGCTGCCCAAAAATAACTGATCCCCTCTGTTAAAAATGGTCTCAATATCGAAGCCGGCATATACATCCTCCATGTCCACAGGATTCGCCAGATCTGAAATTTCAAAAATATTAATACTGTGACTGTCCACCGCATACAAATAATCTGCCACAATCTTAAAACGGGCAAGAGATCCTCCCTGGCCCACACTATTCTCCGCCGCGTTGGCCATCATCACATCTTCAAATCGCTGCGGTACCTCGTCTATCAATCTGCGTTCGGTGACAACTTCCCAGCCAATAAGCACATTATCGGGATTTCCCCAATCGTCGTATTCAAAAATATCTGCCTCGAGCGGCCATACCACATTATCTCGCAATACATTCTGCAGCCGGTTCACAATTTGAATGTTATTGATGTCCGAAATATCTAGTACTATCAGATCTGTAAGACTGTCTGCATACAGAAAGTTATTCTTGACAGAAATATCAACATTCCCTGCAATTTTTATAAAAGCGACCTTACGGGGAGAGGCAGGATTGGTATTGTCTATGACATGTACTCCCTTAAATTTATCATTTACGAAAATATAATCCTGATAGGCATAAATCTTCCCAGATTCAGCAATGGGCTTAGGACTTACCACCTCTACCCCATTTTTAAATTCCTGTAGGGTGATAGTTAAAGGTCGCGCCACCAAATAGTCTGCGTATTTGCCAGGATCATCTTCACTACAGGATAGAAATCCGAATACGATACAACAAGAGAAAAAGATCTTTATAGAATTCATGGCAATTGTATTAAAAGGTTAGGTATAGAATAGATACGTTATAAGAGGGCACGTTGCGTTCAATTTTATGAAAATATTAAACTGTCATATTGTCATAAAAAAGGATATTGTACTACCTTTGCGGTCCTTATGTAAGTGGTTATCGCAAGCAAGACTATGGAGAAATTAATAGATGAAAGTGTTCAGGGAGCTGCACTTCTCTTAGATAAATCGATCAAAAACAGCAGAAAGTTATACATTGAAAGCTACGGCTGTCAGATGAACTTTTCTGATAGTGAGATCGTGGCCTCTATTCTCGCTGCCGAAGGATTCAATACTACGGATCGTTTGGAGGAAGCAGACCTTGTTCTCGTAAATACCTGCTCCATTCGTGAAAAAGCGGAATTAAATGTTCGCAAAAGACTGGAAAAATTCAATGCCATCAAAAAGAACAAACCTCATTTAAAGGTGGGCGTTTTGGGATGCATGGCAGAACGATTAAAAAGTCAATTGTTGGAGGAGGAGAAGATCGTAGACATGGTAGTGGGCCCGGATGCTTATAAAGATCTTCCTAATCTTGTGCGTGAGATAGATGCCGGCAGAAATGCGGTGAACGTACTTCTTTCCAAAGAGGAAACCTATGGAGATATAGCCCCGATACGCCTACATTCTAATGGTGTAACTGCTTTTGTATCGATAACCAGAGGATGCGATAATATGTGCACCTTCTGTGTGGTGCCTTTTACCAGAGGAAGAGAGCGCAGCAGGGACCCACAGTCTATTGTCCAGGAAGTAAGGGAATTATGGAATAAGGGGTTTAAGGAAGTAACCCTACTGGGACAAAATGTAGATAGCTATCTCTGGTATGGTGGCGGTCTAAAAAAGGATTTTGATAAGGCTACTGAAATGCAAAAGGCCACTGCCGTGGATTTCTCAGACCTATTAAGACTGGTTGCAGAAGCACTGCCAAAAATGAGAATACGTTTTTCTACTTCTAATCCACAGGATATGACCTTAAAAGTGGTACATACCATGGCTGCATACCGAAATATTTGCAACCATATTCACCTGCCGGTGCAAAGTGGGAGCGATCGTATTTTGAAAGCCATGAACAGGTTGCATACCCGGGTAGAATACATGACATTAATTGAGAATATCAGAAATATCATCCCCAACTGTGGTATTAGTCAAGATATTATTGCGGGCTTCCCTACGGAAACCGAGGAGGACCACCAGGACACCTTATCTTTGATGGACCATGTAAAATACGACTTTGGTTTTATGTTCACCTATTCGGAACGGCCAGGAACCATGGCGGCCAGGAAATTGGTGGACGATGTACCCGAGGCCGTGAAGAAAAGAAGGTTAGAGGAGATCATAGCCTTACAAAGAAGGCACAGCCTATACAGAACCAAGAAATATCTTGGCAAAACAGAAGAGGTTCTTATTGAAAACTCCTCAAAAAAGTCGGATGCACAATGGATGGGCCGCACCTCAGCCAATACAGTGGTTGTGTTTCCTAAGGAGGGGTATGTCATAGGCGACTTTGTAAATGTAAAAATCATGGATTGTACCTCGGCAACCCTTTTAGGAAATGCCGTTGGATTATCAGAAAACAACTAATAATGGAAAGTGTACAAGCCATAAAACAGCGTTTTGGGATCATAGGAAATGATCCAAAACTAAATCGCGCCCTCGAAAAGGCCCTACAAGTGGCCCCTACAGATATTTCGGTACTGGTAACAGGAGAAAGTGGTGTTGGAAAAGAAGTGGTTCCAAAGATCATTCATTCCTTGTCTCACAGAAAGCATGCAAAATACATCGCCGTGAACTGTGGGGCAATCCCTGAAGGCACTATAGACAGTGAATTGTTTGGACATGAAAAAGGGTCGTTCACAGGCGCTACCCAAACCCGTAGCGGGTATTTCGAAGTGGCAGACGAGGGTACTATCTTCCTGGATGAAGTTGGTGAATTACCCCTTACCACCCAAGTGCGTTTACTGCGTATTTTGGAAAATGGCGAATTCCTGAAAGTAGGTTCCTCTCAGGTTCAGAAGACCAATGTTCGTATCGTGGCCGCCACGAATATGAATATGATAGACGCCATTAAAAAAGGAAAGTTCAGAGAAGATCTATACTATCGTTTAAGTACGGTAGACATCCATATCCCCCCTTTGCGAGACAGGAAAGAAGACATTCATCTGCTGTTCAGAAAATTTGCGTCAGACTTTGGGCAGAAATACAAAATGCCTACCATACGATTAGACGACGACGCGGTGCAACTGCTGGAAAAATATCGATGGCCGGGAAATATACGGCAATTGCGAAATGTAGCGGAACAAATCTCGGTCCTGGAAGAAAGCAGAGCGATCTCACTCTCAACGCTGAACGGATACCTGCCCAATGCCAATGATTCCAATTTACCTGCAGTGATTGAGCGCGAATCCAAAAAAGGAGATTTTAGCAACGAACGGGAAATATTGTACAAAGTCTTGTTCGACATGAAAGCAGATCTGAACGATCTGAAGAAATTGACCCTGGAAATGCTCAATACGGGTGATTCAGAAAAGGTACAGGAAGAAAATGAAAACCTGATTCGGAAAATTTACGGCTCCAACGGAGAAGAGACCGAAGAAGAAGCAAAACCCTTGGAATTATTGCCACCACATGACCACAGGTTAGAAAAACCCAAGGAGATTACGCAGGAAGACAAGTATCATTTTGCAGAAGAGATCCAAGAAGAAGAAACCTTATCTTTACAGGAAAAGGAGATTGAGCTCATTAAAAAATCCCTTGAGCGAAACCGCGGAAAAAGAAAAGCAGCCGCTTCAGAATTGGGAATCTCAGAACGGACCCTGTATCGAAAAATTAAACAGTACGATTTATAGTGAGATCTAAACACTACATTCTATTACTATCCATTTTTGTCGGCACCCTTTTTCAGGGTTGTGGTGTTTACAATTTTACAGGTGGAGACGTTGGAACAGCCAAGACCTTTACCGTTACTTATTTTCAAAACTATGCTTCTCAAAGTCCGGGATCTACTTTCGATCCGGGATTGGACAGAGAATACACTCTTTCCCTGCAGGATCTGATATTAAATCAAACCAGTCTCGATCTGGTATCCTCTAATGGTGACTTGCTCTATGAAGGTGAGATTGTAGAATACCGGGTATCTCCCATGTCTGCCACTGCTGAACAGAGGGCGGCACAAAACCGACTCACAATTTCTGTAAATGTTCGGTTTTTTAACAAGACCAAAGAAGGTGCCGAGTTTGAAAGGCGGTTCTCTTTCTTCTTTGACTATCCGTCAACCTCACAATTAGCTTCGGTAAGAGATGAAGCCCATCTGGTGATCTTTGAGAGGATAAATCAAGATATTTTTAATGAATCCTTGGCCGACTGGTAACTATATGAAAGTAACCGACTTTACATATTTGCTACAACATCCGGACAAGGTAGTAGAACCTATCCAAACCAGACAACTGGAAGAGGTCGTAAATGAGTATCCGTATTTCCAGGCGGCAAGGGCCCTTCAGCTTAAAGGCCTTAAGAATCTAAACAGCTTTAAATACAATAATGCCCTTAAGGTTACGGCGGCCTATACAGCAGACCGGGATGTATTGTTCGATCTGATCACCTCACCAGAATTCCTGCAAAATTCTATTGCCGATACCATCTCCGGAAAAATAATTCCTGTGAATGCACAGGAAATTGAAGCAGAAGAGATCTTGCCAAATCCAGAAACAGATACCACCCTTATTGCCGACTCCCTGGATGAGCCTTTACCAAGGACCACTAAGGACGCAGATAACATTCTTGATCCTGCACTTTTTGCATCCAAAGATCCGGAAATAGATAAGGCCATTGCCAGGGAAAAGAAACTTGCCCAGGAAGCCCTAGAACTTGGACAGCCCCTGGGCTTTACAAAAAAAGAAAAACACTCCTTTATGGAATGGCTGCAACTTAGTTCGGCCAAGCCTATTCACCAAAAGGCTGCAAAGAAGTCGGAAATTGCAAATATCCCGGCAGAAATGGAATTTCCCATAGAAGAAGATTCGGACAAGAAGAAGAAGTTCGCTATCATTGACCGCTTCCTGGAAGAAAATCCAAAGATAGTTCCGC
This sequence comes from Muriicola sp., assembly GCF_049669965.1. Taxonomy (NCBI): domain Bacteria; kingdom Pseudomonadati; phylum Bacteroidota; class Flavobacteriia; order Flavobacteriales; family Flavobacteriaceae; genus Muriicola; species Muriicola sp. The sequence goes on from NZ_JBATLB010000083.1 coordinate 22,625, forward strand.
AGGAACACGGTGTTGCTAAAGTAGACATTAGCGGCTCCATCAAACTCGACTCTGAGGAGCTGATGACCGAAACGCTGGCAAGGGTATATTTGGAACAAAAGAAATACAAAAAAGCCCTTCAGGCGTATAAAATTTTAAGTTTGAAATATCCGGAAAAAAGTAGTTTCTTTGCAAGCCGAATTAAAGCAGTAAAGGAATTACAAAAGGAAAACTCATAAGATGAGCACATTTACAATATTCTTGGTACTTATAATCGTAGTTTGTTTCCTCCTGGTATTGGTCGTAATGGTCCAAAATCCAAAAGGAGGCGGATTGTCTTCTTCTTTTGGAGGAGGTGGCACCCAGGTTGTGGGTGGCGTTAAAAAAACAGGTGATTTTCTTGATAAAAGCACCTGGACATTGGCTTCACTTCTGGTGGTTCTTATCTTGCTTTCTAATGTAGCCTTAAAAGGAAATTTTGGGGATGCAGATTCCAAATTATTACAAGGTGATGACATTGAGACCACAGTTCCGGAATCCGTTCCTGAAGAAGTAGTTCCAACAGACACTACCAGCCCTCTGGATACCATTCAATAAGAAATTATACGATAATGTCACAGTGAATGCCAGCCGAAATGACAAGCTGGCATTTTCATTTTACATTCTGTCAGTTTTTGGGGCTTGGCATAATTTCTGTCATCTAAAATCAGAATTTTAAAATCTAAATAATAGACATATGGCTAAACTTAGCATCAAACCACTAGCAGACAGGGTTCTTATAGAACCTATGGCAGCAGAAACAAAAACTGCCTCTGGCTTGTATATTCCGGATACTGCCAAAGAAAAACCTCAAAAAGGAAAAGTAGTGGCCGTTGGCCCTGGAACAAAGGATGAAAAAGTTACTGTGAAAGTAGGAGATACTGTTCTTTACGGAAAATATGCCGGGACAGAGTTGAAATTAGATGGCACCGATTATCTAATGATGCGTGAAAGTGACATTTTAGCGATCATTTAAATTAAACTTCAAGGATTCGCTTCGAACAGCGAATTTCCAAATTGAAAAATAAAAACAAACAGAATTATGGCAAAAGATATAAAGTTTGATATTGATGCAAGAGATGGTTTAAAGCGGGGAGTAGATGCCCTGGCTAATGCGGTAAAGGTTACCCTTGGACCAAAAGGAAGAAATGTTATCATTAGCAAGTCATTTGGTGCTCCGGTAGTAACTAAGGATGGTGTTACCGTCGCCAAGGAAATAGAGCTGGCAGATGCCCTTGAGAATATGGGCGCTCAAATGGTAAAGGAAGTAGCTTCCAAAACCAATGATCTTGCAGGAGACGGAACCACTACAGCCACCGTGCTGGCGCAATCTATTGTTAAAGAAGGATTGAAAAACGTTGCGGCAGGAGCTAATCCCATGGATTTAAAAAGAGGAATAGACAAGGCTGTAGAAGCTATTGTTGAAAACCTTGCTACACAGTCCAAAAAAGTAGGCGACTCTTCAGAAAAAATAAAGCAGGTTGCCACTATCTCTTCGAATAACGATGAGACTATTGGAGATCTTATAGCCCAGGCATTTAAGAAAGTTGGTAAAGAAGGAGTGATCACCGTAGAAGAAGCGAAAGGAACTGACACCTATGTGGATGTTGTAGAAGGTATGCAATTTGACAGAGGCTACCTCTCTCCTTATTTTGTGACGGATTCAGAAAAAATGATCGTAGACCTGGACAATCCTTATATCTTATTATACGATAAGAAGATATCCACCATGAAAGATCTGCTTCCTGTTCTAGAGCCTGTAGCTCAATCCGGAAAGCCTTTGTTGATCATATCTGAGGATGTAGACGGAGAGGCACTTGCCACGCTGGTTGTGAACAAACTACGTGGTTCTTTGAAGATAGCAGCAGTGAAAGCTCCAGGATTTGGAGATCGCAGAAAAGCAATGTTAGAGGATATTGCTATCCTTACCAAAGGAACTGTTATTTCTGAAGAGCGAGGATTCTCCATGGAGAATACTACGATAGACATGTTAGGTAGCTGTGAAAAGGTGACCATTGATAAAGACAATACCACCATTGTAAATGGAGCAGGAGCGGCAAAAGATATCAAGACCCGTGTTAGTCAGATAAAATCTCAGATAGAGACTACAACATCCGACTACGATAAGGAAAAATTACAAGAACGTTTGGCTAAGTTAGCAGGCGGGGTAGCTGTATTATATGTAGGTGCTGCCTCAGAGGTGGAAATGAAGGAGAAAAAAGACAGAGTTGATGATGCCTTGCACGCTACCAGAGCTGCTGTAGAAGAAGGAATTGTTGCCGGTGGAGGTGTAGCCTTTATACGTGCAAAATCTGTTTTGGCCAAAGTGAAGGTAGAGAATCCGGATGAAGAAACAGGTTTACAGATAGTAGCCAGAGCCATTGAATCTCCCTTGAGAACCATTGTTGAGAATGCCGGGGGCGAAGGCTCTGAAGTTGTTGCCAAGGTTTTTGACGGAAAAGGAGATTTCGGATACGATGCTAAAACCGAAACCTATGTGGATATGATGAAGGCCGGGATCATTGATCCTAAGAAGGTAACCAGAATTGCACTTGAAAACGCCGCTTCTGTGGCAGGTATGATACTTACCACAGCGTGTGCCCTTACAGACATCAAGGAAGATACGCCATCAGGCCCTCCAATGGGTGGTGGTGGAATGCCCGGAATGATGTAGGCCATCCTGCAATCCAAAAATATAAAAACCGCCTTATTCAGGCGGTTTTTTTGTTTAGATTTTCCAAAAAAGAAAAAGTCTCAATGCATTTCTTTAACTACGGTAGAATCCCTGTATCTGCAACAAGGGTGTACCTTGAGGTAGGCTTCTTCAGTGGCTTTTAATTCCTTAGTATCGTGTCCTACTTCTACCAGTGCGGTTTTAATGATCATTGAATTCGTCTTGCGTTCATCAATGATTAATGAAAGTTGATGAGAAGGAATATCCCATACCGCATATTTTACTCCTTTTACGCCTAGTGCAGCTTTTTCAATCCGCATTTTACACATCTCACAAATACCATCAACTTCAAAGGTTATTTTTTTATTTTTCTCTTGTGCAAAAGTGATTGAGGTCATCACACATAAGATACTTCCGATCAGAAACTTTTTCATACTATTTGAACTGTTTATTCTTTTTCTCAGATTACAAAAGGGTAAACCTGAATCCCGCATAATACATTCTTCCCATAATGGGTGCAAACACAATACTTGTATCAAAATACGCTCCAAAAGGGTCATCTGCGCTGACAATTGGATTATTTTGGGTAAAATTAGTGATATTTTCCAAACCCAGGTAAAGCTCCCATTGTCTTGAAAAAACCCTGGTTATCTGAGTATTCATTAGACTATAAGAGTTACTGAAGGCCGGCAATTGAAATTCTTCCGGACTTGTAGTGGTAGCAGGCAGCCTTTGACTACCTACTGTGTGCAGCGTATAATCGAAACGCCATTGGGCACCTTTATCACTTGGTGCACTAACATAACCCAGATTTGTGAAGAACCGATTCCTTGGCAGCAAAGGTCTTTGCAGCAGGCCCGTTTGGTATTGTGTTTTAACTTCATAATACTTATAAGCTGTCCTCAATTCAAGGTTCTTAAGAAGTGTATAATTGAATTCTAACTGAAAGCTGTTCGCATAGCTTTTGCCTTCAAGGTTGGAAAATGAAATCTCCAATGGATTTTCCCAGTCTACCACCACTTGCTCCCTGAAGGAGGTACGATAAAAGTCGGCCGATATATTTCCACTTCTGTTGGCAAGGGTAAAACCCTGTAATAAGCTAATCCCGTAATTCCAGGCATCTTCAGGTTCGAATCCATAAATTTCACCATTGGTGTTTACTAGTTGTAGTTGCCTTGCCGTTGCAAATAATTGCTGATTCTCTGCAAAAATATTTGCGGCTCTCCGGCCTCTGCCAAATGAGGTTCGGACACTGGCTTTTGGCCAGGGCGCGTATCTGAGATGAAATCTGGGAGTGATAAATGTGCCTAGCAGATTGTGCGCATCTACCCGCACGCCTGCTGTAAAACTTAAGGTTTCCAGGTCATCATAACTGTATTCAAAAAAAGAGCCCATAGACCTGTCTGTTCTATCAAACAGCAGCTGGTTTACCTGTTCATTATACCCATCATAAGAAGCATTTAAACCGGTCTTAAACTTGTGTTGTGTGTTTCCCAAAATAGAATTAAAAATAAGATTGACATACGCACTTTCATGCTCAATATCATAACTATTCAAACCAAAATAAGAATCCTGGTTATGGCTGCTGAATGCTACCTGAAATCCCAGGCTTTGAAAAGGTAATGCCGGAAATACGTATCCTAATTTTATGGATGAGTCAAAACGCTTGGTATCTATTTCACTTCCCCAGGAATTGGTTGTGAATCGATCTGTTTCCGGAATAAAGTTAGCTTGCCCTACTTGTTTTTCATCTTGCAGGAAACGCAGATTGATAAAACTAACCCATCCTTTTTCGGGATTCTGATATTGCCATCTGTTAAGGATGTTTATCTGATTTGCTAGTGGGGCATCTAAAAAACCATCTCCATTATCGTCTATCTTAGTATCCCTTCTATTTCCGTGCAGATAAAGGCCCGTACTCCATTTTTCTGATACTTTCTGATTTAGATGGGTGTTAAACTCCAAACGGCCATTTCTATTGGCATATGCATTTACAAATAGAACAGGGTCTGTATAGGGTTTCACCAGCTCTGTATTGATCTGGCCCGATATACTTTCAGAGCCGTTAATGACACTTCCTGCGCCTTTAGTGATCTGTATGCTCTCTATCCAGGTCCCCGGGGTAAATGTGAGTCCATATGCCTGGGAAGCACCTCTTACCATAGGGATATTTTCCTGGGTGATAAGCAGATACGGACTTGTTAAGCCCAACATCTGTATTTGCTTGGTGCCAGTTAGGGCATCGGAAAAATTAACGTCAATGGCCGGATTGGTCTCAAAACTTTCAGACAAATTACAGCAAGCTGCTTTCAATAATTCTGCACTATTAATAATAACAACATTCTGCGTATTAAGGAATGTTTTCTGCAGGGCATCCCTTTTTTTTACGACCTCAACTTCATTTAATTCATTAGAGGGTAATAGCGTATGCTCTAAATTGCCCGGAGCTGTAATTTTTAAAGTGTCCGAACGAAACCCGATATAACTGATGATCAGCGATGAGTAGGCTTTATCATATCGAATGGTAAAAGTGCCGTCTTCTATGGTTACAGTCCCAATTTGGGAGTCACTCCAGTAAACATTTGCCCCTTGAAGCGGCCTCAAATTTTGTTCGCTGTCTTGGGCATAAACAGTACCGGTCACTCTTTCCTGTGCTACAAGAACTAAAGAACATTGTATAAAAAGAAAAATAAATAAACGCCACTGATGCTTCATAGCCCAATTTTAAATCTGGAATTTTTAAAATTACGATTAATCTGATTCTCACTAAGAGATTCTTCAAAGATCCTTTTTTCACTGAAAAGAATAGGATGATTAGACTGGTTTCCTTTTATATCTTTGCAAAAAAATTAGTATGAATTCTTTATTAGAATCGAAGGTAATTGCCATTTTAAATAGAAAAGGACAGTCGGTCAATACTCGTCTTCAGGAAGTATGTGAGATGCTTAAGGCGGAAATTTCCTACTATGACTGGGTTGGGTTTTACTTCCGCAATGGAGATAAGGAAGAGTTAAAGTTAGGACCTTATGCGGGTGCTCCTACAGACCATACCATTATTCCGTTTGGAAAAGGCATCTGTGGGCAGGTGGCCGTTAGCAATGCCAATTTTGTTGTTCCCGATGTGTCTGCACAAGACAATTACATTGCCTGCAGTATTACCGTGAAGGCAGAGATTGTGGTTCCACTCTTTGTAAATGGAAAGAATATAGGTCAGATAGATATAGATTCTAATACTTCCGATCCTTTTACAGAAGCAGATGAAAGATTTCTTGAATTCGTAAACCTGGAGGTCTCCAAAATTCTTTAAAACTTTCCTTTTTTGTTGATAAGACCTGCCAATTCATAGCTGCTAAAAAAGTACCTTTGAATTCTTAATCTTTGCACTAAAATCTATTCGAATGGGCACCGCGAAAAAAGCTACTTCTGCACTTATTTCTGTCTTTCACAAAGACGGATTAGAACCAATCGTTAAAAAATTCCAGGAATTAGGTATTACCATGTATTCTACGGGAGGCACCGAAGCGTTTATAAGGTCACTAGGGCTCGATGTAGTACCCGTGGAGGAAGTAACCAGCTATCCTTCCATTCTGGGTGGCCGGGTTAAGACCCTGCACCCCAAAGTGTTTGGGGGCATCCTTAACAGACAGGACAACGACGGAGATATTGCCCAATTGGAGGAATTCAATATTCCGCAATTAGATATTGTGATCGTTGACCTATATCCCTTCGAAAAAACGGTGGCGTCCGGGGCTACGGAACAAGAGATCATCGAAAAGATAGACATTGGCGGAATATCGCTGATCAGGGCAGCGGCTAAAAACTTTAAAGACGTGCTTTGTGTTTCTTCCATGGAAGATTACAAGGACTTTCTAGACCTTCTCACAAAAGGGGCAGGAACAACTAACGCGGAACAACGAAGACATTATGCAGCAAAAGCCTTTAATGTTTCCTCACATTATGATACGGCCATTTTCAACTACTTTAATCAAGGACATGAATTGGCGGCCCTGAAGATTAGTGAGACCCAGGGCAAGGTTCTCCGATATGGGGAAAACCCACATCAAAAAGGATTCTTTTTCGGTGATTTTGATGCCATGTTCACCAAACTTCACGGAAAGGAATTGTCGTATAATAACCTGCTCGATGTAGATGCTGCCGTAAACCTCATGGGGGAATTTCAACATGATGATCCTACTTTTGCCATTCTGAAACACAACAATGCCTGTGGCCTGGCTACCAGAGATACGCTTCACCAGGCTTATGTGGATGCCCTTGCGGGCGACCCTGTTTCCGCCTTTGGAGGGATCCTTATTAGCAACCGGGAAATAGATGCCAAAACAGCCACAGAGATCCATCAGTTATTTTGTGAAGTGGTGATAGCCCCTTCCTATTCCAGGGAAGCGTTGGAGATCCTAAAGGGCAAGAAGAATCGAATTATCTTAGTACAAAAGGAGGTTGCACTACCCGAAACCATTGTGAGAACCTGTTTAAATGGTGTATTGGTCCAGGAAAAGGACCATGTGACAGATACCCGGGAAGCCTTGCAATATGTAACCAGTAAAAAGCCATCGGAACGCGAACTCCAGGATCTGATCTTTGCATCCAAGTTATGTAAGCATACAAAATCGAATACCATAGTCCTGGCCAAGAACCGCCAATTGTGTGCCAGTGGTACAGGGCAGACCTCCAGGGTAGACGCACTTAACCAGGCAATTCATAAGGCACAATCGTTTAAGTTCGATCTGAATGGTGCCGTAATGGCGAGTGACGCCTTCTTTCCCTTTCCCGATTGTGTAGAGATCGCACATACAAATGGAATTACCTCGGTGATACAACCGGGAGGGTCCATTAAGGATCAATTAAGCGTAGATTACTGCAATGAAAATGAAATTGCAATGGTAATGACAGGTACACGTCATTTTAAACATTAATTTTACTACTTTTGACGATGAAATACACCCGTTTATCTAAACCAAACTAAACAATCATAATGGGATTTTTTGATTTTTTAACTGAGGAGATTGCTATCGACCTTGGAACGGCTAATACCCTGATCATACATAATGATAAAGTGGTAGTAGATAGTCCTTCTATCGTTGCCAGAGACAGAATTACAGGAAAGATCATTGCAGTAGGGAGGGAAGCCAGCCAAATGCAGGGGAAAACACATGAAAATATAAAGACTATCCGCCCTTTAAAGGATGGGGTTATTGCTGATTTTGATGCCTCTGAAAAGATGATCAATATGTTCATCAAGAACATCCCGGCCTTAAAGAAAAAATGGTTCCCTCCTGCTTTGAGAATGGTGATCTGTATCCCCTCCGGAATTACAGAGGTGGAGATGCGTGCGGTAAAAGAGTCGGCAGAACGTGTAAACGGAAAAGAAGTCTATCTTATTCATGAACCTATGGCAGCAGCCATCGGGATAGGACTGGATATTATGCAGCCCAAGGGGAATATGATCGTAGATATTGGTGGTGGAACCACCGAGATCGCGGTGATTGCTCTGGGAGGAATTGTCTGCGACAAGTCGGTTAAAATCGCGGGTGATGTATTCACCAATGACATTATTTATTACATGCGTACCCAACACAATTTATATGTTGGGGAAACCACAGCAGAAAATATAAAGATCAAAATAGGTTCGGCTACGGAAGATTTACAATCGCCTCCGGACGACCTTTCTGTGCAGGGGAGAGACCTTCTTACAGGTAAGCCTAAACAAGTATCCATTTCGTTCAGAGAGATAGCCAAAGCTTTAGACAAGTCAATTTTACGTGTAGAAGATGCCGTCATGGAAACCTTGTCTCAAACTCCGCCCGAACTGGCGGCAGACATATACAACACCGGAATCTATTTGGCAGGTGGAGGGTCCATGTTAAGAGGCCTGGACAGAAGACTTTCTCAAAAAACAGACCTTCCTGTGTATATTGCAGAAGATCCTTTGAGAGCCGTTGTAAGGGGTACCGGTATAGCTCTTAAGAATTTAGAACGCTACAAAAGTATTCTCATCAAATAGTTCCTCAGTAGGTTCCCTTAAAGGCACTTACAGGTTCTTTTATGAAGGAGATGAGAGCATCCAATAGATAAAGTGAATGCAGCAGATTATCAACTTCATCCTTCGCAACAAGACCACGTTGCTTTATCTTTCCTTATTATTCTTAGGTCTGAGCCTAAGTATCCGCTCGCATTCCTATCACAGAGCCTTATTTTTTAATTCTTCCAATAGGATAACCGGTAGTATTTACAATACACAATCTAACATTTCTTCCTATTTCGATCTTAGGGAAGAAAATGAAAAACTGGTAGAAGAGAACACCCTTTTGCGTACACTGCTGTTCAATTCGGCAGAAAAAGAAGTACCCTCACTAAAAATAGATTCCTTTCCTTTTGAAGTGATCCCTGCTCAGATCATAAAAAATGATTTTGCACGCCGCAATAATTATATTACCATCAATAAAGGCTTGAGAGATGGAGTAGAGCAAGATATGGGGGTCATTACTTTCCAGGGTATTCTAGGGATTGTTGAGCAAACTTCTAGCAGATTTGCAGGGGTCCAAAGTATTTTAAACACAAAGTCGAACATCAACGCCAAGATTAAGAATACCAATAATTTTGGGTCCTTAAAGTGGGATACCAAGCGTTTTGATGTTGTACAATTGGAAGACATCCCCAGAATGGTACCCCTTAACATAGGCGATACCATTGTAACAGGTGCCATGTCTAGTATTTTTCCCGAAAACATCCCTATTGGGACCATCAAAAAGTTCGATCTGACTACTTCCCAAAGTTTTTACAATATTGATGTGGCCTTGTTTAACGACATGACCAACATTAAGCAGGTGTACATCATCAATAATAAAAATAGTGCCGAAATACGCAATTTGGAAGAAAGAATAAGCGATGACCAATAACGTATATCTTATAAATACCCTTAGGTTTTTGTTCCTGGTACTGGCGCAGGTATTGGTATTCAACAAATTGAATTTTATGGGATTCATCAATCCCATGATCTATATTTTGTTCTTGTATTGGTATCCTATAAAGCAACGCCGGGGCGTTTTTATCCTCATAAGTTTTTTACTTGGATTCTCCGTTGACGCTTTTTCCGACACCCTTGCCTTTCATACAACAGCTTGTATTACCATGGCGTATTTGAGACCTACCATTATGCGTTTTGTCTTTGGAGTAAACTATGAATTTCAAAGTTTTAAATTAACCAATAGCACTAAGGCACAACAAATTACATTTTTAGCGTTTCTTATAATAGGGCACCATACCATTTTCTTTTTGCTCGAAATTTTTAGTTTGGATCATTTGCTCTTACTTTTGAAAAAAATAGTATTTACCAGCGTAGGAACGCTCTTATTATGTGTTTTGATAACCTCGCTTTTTAGTGTAGAGAAAGAATGAAAAAGATATTACTTTCTTCCATCATTGTGATCATAGGGTTTACCTTTATAGGCAGGCTGTCCTATTTACAGATCTTTAGTTCTTCCTCCACACAGATCTTAGAAGACTCCGCAATCAAAGCCATTTACGATTATCCTGAACGAGGGTATATCTATGACAGAAACGGCGAGCTGCTGGTGGCCAACCAACCTGCCTACGATGTAATGGTTATTCCCAGGGAGGTACAACCCCTTGACACGCTTGAATTTTGTTCTCTCCTCGGTATTAACAAGACTGCGTTTACTGAAAAATTAAGGAAGGCCAGGGTATATTCTCCACGGCTACCCTCTGTATTGGTACCTCAGCTTTCCAAAGAAGACTACGCACGTCTTCAGGAAAAAATGAGGAAGTACGAAGGATTCTATATACAGAAGAGATCTCTTCGGTATTACGCCACGCATAGTGGTGCCAACGTCCTGGGCTATATTTCTGAAGTGAATGAGACCGATATCCAAAGGAATCCCTACTACAAACAAGGAGAACTTACAGGAAGGACCGGCATTGAAAAACAGTATGAAGACTACCTAAGAGGTACAAAGGGGGTAAAATACATTCAGAAAGACAGATTTAACCGAGCCATTGGCCCTTATAAGGACGGAAGCAAGGATACCCTGCCAGAACAGGGGAAGGAAATATACGTCACCCTGGACAAGGTCTTACAAGAGTATGGAGAACGACTAATGAATGGAAAACGAGGTGGTATAGTGGCCATTGAGCCCAACTCCGGAGAGATCCTGGCCTTAATCTCAGGACCTACCTATGACCCGGCCTTATTAGTGGGCAGGGAACGTTCTAAGAACTATAGCAAACTACATTACGATACCATCTCCAAACCTACCTGGGACAGGGCACTTCTCGCACAGCCATCTCCAGGCTCGCCTTTTAAAACACTCAATGCGCTTATCGCATTGCAGGAAGGGGTGATGACCCCACAGACCACCATACAGTGTTACAATGGTTTTTACGTAGGCAACAAGAAAAGAGGATGTCATTGCGGCGGCGGATTGAGAAACATGAATTCTGGGATCTACAAATCGTGTAACGCCTATTTTGCAGGGACGTTCAGAAAGATCTATGACAAATATCCCACCACTGATGAAGGGATGGATGTATGGGAGAAACATGTCAAAAGCTTCGGCTTAGGGGATTTTTTGGGATACGACCTCCCAACAGGACGAAAAGGCAGGGTACCCAATAAGGCCTATTACGACAGAGTATACGGAGATAACAGATGGGCTTCTTCCTATATTATATCTAATGCCATAGGACAAGGCGAGGTATCGGCTACGCCCATCCAGCTTGCAAACATGACCGCCGCCATCTCCAACAGAGGGTTTTATTATACGCCTCATATTATTAAAAAGATCTCCGGTGATCCTATAGATAATGAAAAATATACAACTCCGCATTATACTACTATTGAGAAACAGTACTTCGATCCAATTGTTGAGGGCATGGCTGATGTCTATACCAAAGGAACAGCCAAGTGGCTGCAGGTACCGGGTATAACGATCGCTGGTAAGACGGGAACAGTAGAAAATTTCACAAAGATCAACGGGGTACGAACCCAGCTGACAGATCATTCCGTATTTGTGGCCTTCGCCCCTGTAGATAATCCAAAAATTGCCCTTGCTGTATATATTGAACATGGGTATTATGGCGCCAGGTATGCAGGTCATATCGCTTCATTACTTATCGAAAAATACCTTAAAGGCGAGATTACACGCACGGATCTTGAAAAACGAATGCTCGATAAAACCCTGGAAGCAGAATATGCAAAACCTTACAGTGGGGAGGAGTTCAAGATAAACGAATATGTCTGGTAAAAGCGTTCTAAAAAGGGTAGACTGGTTAACCGTTTTTATCTTTTTAATGCTCATCTCCATTGGATGGCTCAACATCTATTCCAGCACATTTACCGAAGGGGGTTCTTCCTCAATTTTTGATTTTAGCGAACTGTACGGCAAGCAACTATTTTTTATGGGTGTTAGTTTAATCGCCGCTTTTATCTTCCTGTCTCTGGAGGCCCATTTTTATGAACGTTTCTCCAGTCTGCTTTACATTATAACCATGGTATTGCTCCTGGGACTCTTTCTTTTTGGAAAGACCATTGCCGGAGCTACCTCCTGGTATAATCTTGGATTTTTTAATTTACAACCTTCCGAACTTGCCAAGTTTACAACCGCCCTGGCCCTGGCCAAATACCTAAGTGATATACAGACCGATATTAAGCGCGTTAAAGATCAGCTTTTTGCCTTGTTGATCATCCTTATCCCGGCCTTGCTTATTATCCCTCAGCCAGATCCAGGAAGCGCCCTGGTTTTTATGGCCCTGGTATTTGTACTCTTTAGGGAAGGCTTTCCTTTGTTCTATTTAGGTATAGCCCTATTGGCTGTTTTGATCTTTATTACCACTCTCATGTTTGGGACCATTTGGATTAGTATCAGCCTTGCCCTGATCATTGCCACCTTTCTCTTGGTAAAGAAAGCCAGCTTTAAAGTGCCCCTTTTGCCCCTGAGCCTTTTCTTTATAATTGCCGTGGTATTTTCACTATCGGTTAATTTTGTTTTTGAAAATGTTTTTGAACAAAGGCATCGCGACCGTTTTAGTCTCTGGCTTCGACTTGAAAAAGATCCTGAGAAGTTAGATGAGATTAGAAAAACCATAGGCTATAACACCTACCAGTCTGAAAAGGCGATCGAATCCGGAGGAGGTTTTGGAAAGGGATTTTTAGAAGGGACAAGAACTAAAGGCGACTTTGTCCCGGAACAACATACCGATTATATTTTTAGCACCGTTGGGGAAGAATGGGGATTTGTAGGTACCGCAACCGTAGTAATACTATTTACCATCTTGCTGCTGCGACTGGTGCATCTTGCAGAACGACAGAAAAATGATTTTAGCAGGATGTATGGCTATGGTGTCATATCCATTTTACTGATCCATTATTTTATCAATGTAGGAATGGTTACCGGGATCCTTCCCACCATAGGAATCCCTTTGCCCTTTTTTAGCTACGGTGGCTCGGCCTTACTCGGCTTTACTGCCTTGCTTTTTATTTTCTTAAAGCTCGATGCGAACAGACTGAATGAATGGCATTAATACCGCCAACCCGATTGGTTAATTCCACTTTCTATTAAAACTTCCTCTTCATCGGCAAGGCTATAGAAAAAATCAATTCCCGTTTTTTCTTCGATAAGATCGATAGGAACCTCAAATTCACTCAATGACCTGTCTGTTTCCTGATGCGGTATCAGAAATGCAATGGTATCCAGATCCCCCGGGGTACCTCTGACGATTATCTTGTAAAACGTATCTGGGACACCTACCGACTCATACCCTATGGAAGGTAATCCCTTTTTTAAAACTCCCCCGGTGATCACATAAAGAGAATCATACTTTTTCGCCCATTGCCTAACCCGCATCTCCAGGCGGTTCCAAACACCGGCATTAAAATCTCGTTTCATAGTGCTAATATTGCTGGTGTAGAAAGTTTCGTTATAAGCCAATTCAGAAAACCTGCGATCCCCAGCCGGACATAGATGGCCTCTGTCATAGCCAGAATTCTTATAATTCCTCCAATCTGCAGAATGTGTAGCTATTTTGGGATCCTCAATAAAATAGGGTCGTTTACGATCGTCTGAGGTAAGTTGAGATCGCTTTAAGCCATAAACCACCCATTCTGCCTGTTCTTCATTTTCATTATAGGACAGCCCATAATACGTATGAAAAATCTGCGTATTCGTGGTTGAAGTTGGAAGAATATAGGAAGGGATTGTGCTTCCTACCTCACCTACCTCTGCCTTGGAATTCGTTGGCCAGAAGATATTTTCAATCCCCCAGAAAAGAATTATGGCCGTTATAAGCAAGACCAAATAAATTAGACGGTCTTTTTTTGCTGATCTCATAAGGTAGTTGCAGGGTGATTTTTGAATCTGCTAAAATACAGCAATTTTAAAGAGGATGTCCTACCTTTATGCTGTAAGGATAAAGGAAATAATACGACTACTCCTTGTATAGATTAACTAATAATTCAATAGAAAGAAAGAACAATATGCTCACTTGGAAAGATGTTATTCATTATGCGGTTAGTGGCAATCCTACTCCAGACAGGAGGGTTGAAAAAACAGAAGCCGAATGGAAGGAAATTTTAAGTCCGGAACAATATAGGATCACCCGGCAAAAAGGCACAGAATCTCCGCATTCCGGAGCGCTTTGCAGTATCTATGAGGCAGGAAAATACGCTTGTATCTGTTGTGGTACACCCCTTTTTGATTCAACCATAAAATTTGATTCGGGAACGGGTTGGCCCAGTTTTACACAGCCCATAGAAGCCAATGCCATTCAGTATAAGAAAGACGGCTCTTACGGAATGGTAAGGGTAGAGGTGATGTGCAATACCTGTGATGCCCATTTGGGTCATGTTTTCCCCGATGGTCCTGAACCTACAGGCTTGCGATATTGTATTAATTCTGAGTCGATGGAACTCCTAAAAGAAGTGAAGGTCAATGAGTAATCCTGCCTATAAAATTGCCACCGTTGGTGGCGGATGTTTCTGGTGTACAGAAGCAGTTTTTCAAGAAGTAAAGGGAATTATAAAAGTAGTTTCCGGTTATACCGGAGGAAGGGCACCTGGAAGACCTACCTACAGGGAAGTCTGTTCGGGTTTAACCGGGCATGCAGAGGTAGTACAGATCACTTTCGATCCGGCTTTGATCTCATACCGCGACTTGCTGGTTATCTTTATGACCACCCACGATCCTACCACTCTGAATCGTCAGGGAGGCGATGTGGGGACCCAATACAGATCAGTGATCTATTACCACAATGACGAACAGCGGCAAACGGCAGAGTTAGTCCTTGCAGAATTAAAAGATTCTTTTGACGCTCCGATTGTGACAGAGGTTAGTCCGCTATCTACTTTTTACGAAGCAGAAGAATACCATCAGGACTATTACAGGAACAATTCTTCCCAAGGATATTGTAGTTTTGTGATCTCTCCAAAACTCACTAAACTGCGGAAGCAGCATGCAGATAAACTCAACAGCGCTTAACAAGCGTATGATAACAATAAAAAAAGGCCCTATGATCATAGGGCCTTTTTTTATTTACTTATGTATTTTATCCCTTTACATGGGCCAATTTCTCATTTTTGATATTATTGAGCTTTAAATCCCTCAGCACATTGATAGCTTCTTCAATATAAACGTCCTTGGATAGGTTAATATGCCAGCGATTTCTTTTTTCTCTCAAGACAGAGTCCTTAGTGAACAACTCTTGCTCGTACTTTAAGGATTCGAATGTAAGTTTAGAATCGTATTCTGAAAGTTTTTTAAAGTAATCAGACTTCTCTCTGCTTTCTTTATCTCTTGCTTTGTAAAGATCATAGTTTAAAGGCATAGAGGTTTCATCTTGTTGTTCCTTTAACCATTTTGCGTTTTCTTCAATAAGCTCTATCTGCGGATTAGAGGCAATTCTTTTATTGCTTTCTTCCAGGGTCTTTTCAAAATCGATATACCCATCCCATACCTTGTAATTGGCAGCATCTATCTTATCCCAGTTCAGGGCATTGGCCTGGCCTTTTTCACCAAGAACGATATAGCGATATCGGTCTGGAATAACCACATCACTTTTTACACCCTCCAATTGGTTAGATTCTCCGTTGACGCGGTAGAACTTCTGAATGGTCACTTTAATGGCGCCAAGGTCTCCGTATTCGTTTACATGCACAACATTCTCCAAAGGATACATGGTTTGTACAGTTCCTTTACCAAAAGTTTGGTTGCTTCCAATTATAATGGCTCTTTTATAATCTTGCATGGCTGCAGCAAGGATCTCTGAGGCCGAGGCAGAAAATTCATTTACAAGTATTACTAAGGGGCCATCCCATTGGATGCGTTCATCCTTATCCTCATAGACCATTTTATCATTGTCTGAGGCACGTACCTGCACTACCGGCCCGTCCTTAATGAATAACCCGGCCATATCAATGGCGGTTCTCAGGGATCCTCCTCCATTATCACGAAGGTCAAGGATCAAACCTTCCATTCCTTCTTCTTTTAAACGCTCAATTTCTTTAGCTACATCACTGGCAGCATTTCTGTCTGCGTAATCTTTAAAGTCTGCGTAAAATCCTGGAAGGGAGATCAACCCAAATTTTTCATCTTTTTTGATCACTTTGGCCGATTTGGCATATGATTCTTCAATCTCTACCACGTCTCTTACAATGGCCACTTCCTCAATGGTGCCATCTACTTTACGCACTGTTAAGTTTACGGTGGTACCTTTAGGACCTTTAATTAGTTTTACTGCATCATCCAGCGGCATGCCCACAATGTTAACAGGAGTTTCATTGGCCTGCCCTACTTTGATGATCTCGTCTCCTACTTCCAATAATTGTCCGCGCCATACCGGGCCTCCGGAAATTATTTCAACGATTTTAGCTCCTTCGGGTTCTGGCTGAAGACGAGCTCCGATTCCTTCAAATCTACCGGATATCTGTCTGTCAAAATAGTCTTTATCCTCTGGTGCAAAATAGGCAGTATGGGGGTCGAACTTATCTACGATGGTATTGATGAATTGTACAAAACGATCCTTGCGCTCCAGGTTATCTACGAAGTCAAAAAATTCCTTTAAGGTATTGCGCGTAACATCTCTGGATTCTTTTTCTACCTGTGCCATGGAGAGCGAGGTATAATCAGGATCATCCTTTTTCTTTTCGATCTCATCCTTCAATTTAGTATCGAAGGTATTAAGGGTCCAGAATTTTAGTTGTTTTCTCCATCGTTCCTTGAGTTCTGCCTTGGAACTGGTAAAGGGCCTTTTATCGTAGTCAGAATTGATGCTTTCTTCTATTGTATAGTCAAAAGGCTCATCTAAGACTTCGTCTATAATCACTTTTACCTCATCCATACGCTGTATATAGCGCTCATGAACCAGGTTAAAGAAAGAAATATCAGTATTCTTTATCTGATCATCGATCTGAAATTTATATTGCTCAAAATCGCGTATATCTTCCGCCTGGAAATAACGTTTTGTCGGATCTAGTACATCTATAAAATCTTCAAAAACACTAACAGAAAAATCATCATTTATGTCTTTGGGAGCATAATGACCTTTTTCAAGTATATAAGTGATGATGTCTAATAATAATTTGTCCTTATCATTGTTCTCAAAGGTCTTATTGGTAAAACTACAAGACGCAACGGCAATAAGAACGGCTAAAAAGCCTAACACAAGATTCTTTTTCATGTATGTATTTTTTTCATTCGGGTCCAGACATCAACATGGAATGCCCTCAATACCAACTCTTCATTAATGTAATCAATTCCCTAAGATATAGAAAAAACCATGCCATAAAACCCCCTTGGCTATAATTTTTTGTTAAAGGCTATCCCGGCTAATCTTGAGTAAAAACGTATTTTTACGCTCAAAAGTATGTGGCATGAGCAAACCTTTGATCCTGGTAACCAATGATGATGGAATAACAGCTCCCGGCTTGCGCGCCCTTGTAAAGAGTATGCAGGAAATTGGAGAGGTAGTTGTGGTTGCCCCAGATAGCCCACAATCTGGTATGGGCCATGCTATTACCCTCGATAATACACTCTATTCTAAAAGAGTGGTTATCGATACTGCAGAAGACGCTGCCAAAGAATACAGCTGCAGTGGTACCCCGGCAGATTGTGTAAAACTGGCCCTGCAGGAGTTATTAGACAGAAGACCCGATATTTGCGTGAGTGGTATCAATCACGGATCTAATGCCTCTATTAATGTAATTTATTCGGGTACCATGAGTGCCGCCATTGAAGCAGGGATAGAGGGGATCCCCGCCATTGGATTTTCGCTTTGCGATTATTCATGGGAAGCCAATTTTGCTCCTGCCCAGGAAGCCATCAAAAAAATAGTGTCGGAAGCGCTTCAAAATGGCATTCCTAAAGGAGTTGTTCTCAATGTAAATATTCCCAAAACCACGCAGGGTGGTATACAGGGTATAAGGATATGCAGACAAGCACGCGCCAACTGGAAGGAAAAATTTGACAAACGCACCAATCCATCCGGGAAGGACTATTATTGGTTAACCGGCGAATTTCAGCTGCTGGATAAGGGAGAGGATACGGATGAATGGGCCTTATCCCAAGGGTATATTTCCGTGGTGCCTACACAATTTGATCTAACGGCACATCATGCCATACAAGATATTAATACCTGGAATTTAAATGAATACTAAAAAAGAAGTGATCACAGGGTTTGTTGTAGGAATAATTGCCAACGTCATTGGCACCCTGCTCTATATACTTTTATTTTCGGACATGGGGATAACTGAAACTTTTGAAGTAGCTCAATCTCAGGGATATATTGGTAGCTTACTGGCACTGGGAGCAATTCTCAATCTGCTTGCCTTTTTTGCCTTCTTACGGATTAGAAGAGACCAACGAGCAAAAGGAGTTTTGGTAGCAACCTTGCTCACGGCCCTGATCATATTGTACTACAAGGTATTTTAAGATGAAATATTACATCATAGCCGGGGAGGCATCTGGCGATCTACATGGGTCTAACCTTATCAAAGCACTTCGAAAAGAAGATGCTGAGGCCAACATACGTTGTTGGGGCGGAGATCTGATGGAAAAGGCTGGCGGAACGCTAGCGATGCACTATAAAGAACTTGCCTTTATGGGTTTTTTGGAAGTGGTAGTAAATCTTCGGAAGATCTTTAAAAACATAGCCTTTTGTAAGGACGATATAGCCCTTTTTAAGCCAGATGTAGTACTATTCATTGATTTCTCTGGTTTTAATCTGCGGATAGCCGCCTGGGCCAAACAAAAGGGTTATCGCACCAATTACTATATCTCCCCTCAGGTTTGGGCCTCAAGGGAAGGAAGGATCCACAAGATCAAAGCTTCTATAGATAGCATGTATGTGATCCTACCCTTTGAAAAGCAATTCTATGAGGAGAAACACAATTTTCCCGTGAATTTTGTGGGCCACCCATTACTGGATGCCATTGAATCTAAAGCACCCGTAGAAGCTGCTGAGTTTAGAAAAGAACACGGCCTGGATCCCCATAAGAAGATCATTGCTTTGTTACCCGGAAGCCGCAAACAGGAAGTAGAAAAGATGTTGGCAGTAATGCTTTCCGTAACCCCTTCATTTCCGGAATATCAGTTTGTCATCGCCGGAGCCCCAAGTTTGGACAATTCTTTTTACGATCATTTTCTGAAAAATGCGCAAGTTCATTACGTAACTAACCAAACCTATGCGTTGTTGAGTTGCGCCCATGCGGCATTAGTTACCAGTGGCACCGCCACCCTCGAAACGGCCCTTTTTAAAGTGCCACAAGTAGTTTGTTATAAAGGAAGCTGGGTATCTTACCAAATAGCGAAACGAATTATTACCCTTACATATATTTCGTTAGTGAACCTTATTATGGACAGAGAAGTGGTCGTAGAACTAATTCAAGATAAGCTCACTACAAAAGCACTTAAAGAGGAATTAAACGCTATTCTTTCCGGTCCAAAACGAGAGACAATTATAAAAGATTACAAGATCCTGGAGCAAAAATTAGGCGGGACCGGAGCCAGCGAAACTGCCGCAAAAATGATCGTGGCGTCCTTAAAAAGCACCAAATAGTAAACGGATTTCCTATCTAAGCATGATACGAGCTACCCGGCACCTTCATTGTTGGTGCAAGCCAACTTCAGAAATAATCCTTAATTTTGATGAAAGGACGCTCCTATCTTCCTGACCTATGACGAATAAAATCCTTATGGCTGCCCTTTGTTTCAGCATCCTTTCTTGCGGAGTGGTTAAGAAAAAGACTTCTTACGGAAGTCAGCGTAAAATCACGGTAGAAGCTGAGGATAATTCAACCCACGAGGGAGAAGAAGCTGATGAAGAAGAACATCTCAGTGGTGAAATTGCGGAGGAGTTTACCATTCTGGAAAAGTCAGAGGATATTATTGATACCGCACTTAGTTTTTCAGGGGTACGATATAAATATGGCGGAACTTCACGCAAAGGGATCGATTGTTCTGGTTTATTGTACGTTTCTTTTTTGGAGCACGACATCTATCTGCCACGGATATCTTTCTACATGGCAAATGAAGGAAAGCGCATTGATCTTACCGAAGTTACCAAAGGGGACCTGTTATTCTTTACCACCTCAAAACGCAGGAAAAGAATAAATCACGTGGGTCTTGTAGTGGACATTGAGGGAGAAGATATCAAATTTATACATGCCACCACCTCCAGGGGGGTGATTGTCTCTTCTCTGAATGAAGGGTATTGGAATTATGCTTTTGTAAAAGCCACACGGGTCTTATGAGATGAAACCTTTTGATTTTATCTCGGTAAAACTTTGTAGTGCCTTAATTCTTGGCATTCTTATAGGGCGCCTGCTCGAAATTTCAATTTTCTCCGCCTTTCTTATTTTAATTGTTTTCCTGTTCATACTATTATTGTTCTTGTTGTATGAACCCTATAGAACCGGGATCTACTTTGGCATATCTGCCTTCCTGGCCGCAAGTGTACTTGGCGTTTTAGTGGTGGCGCTTTCGCAACCAAGACTTTGGACAGATCATTATTCCAATACTCTTCTTAAGGAGGAACCATTATGGGAGTTGCGAGTAAGCAGAATGCTGAAATCTAATAGCTTTTCAGATCGGTTTTTATTGGATGTACGTACAGTGAATGGGAAGGCTTCCTCCGGCACCTTACTGGCCCGTATACGCAAAGACACCCATCTTATAACCTGTGAAGTAGATGACATACTCCTTTATAAGGGGCGTATTCATCCTATTTCTCCTCCAGCAAATCCGCATCAGTTTGCCTATGATACGTACATGGAAACCCTTGGGGTTTATCATCAGATAGAACTTACGGAAGACACCATTTTAAAAAGATTAAAGGGCAAACA
>NZ_JBATLB010000084.1:0-1773 GCF_049669965.1 Muriicola sp.
TTTAACTGGATGGTAAAACAAATGCCCTTTATTAAGGAGAATTTTCAGAATATCAGGGCCGATATCTATCCCATTCGCTTATGGACGGTGTCTGTTTTTCTTTTCGGAACACTGCCGGTGGCCATTAAACGAGGTGCGGGAAATATCCTGATTGGAAATGAATACGACACCACGGTAAAAGGAAATTATCACGGAATAACCCATTATCATGGCTTGTACGATCAAAGTAAGTATTTTGATAACACGCTGACCCGTTATTACGATAAAAAGGGATGGAATATTAGGCAGTATTCCATTTTAAGGTCCTTGTCCGAATTATTGATCTTAAAGATCCTGGTAAAAAGGTACCCGGAGTTACAACAGCATCAGGTTTCCTGTCATGCTGCCCATTCAGAAGGTGGCAAGATGCTGCCTTGCGGGGCCTGTGAAAAATGCCGTCGGATCATTGGGATGCTTATGTCGCTCGATGAAGATCCCAGGCGATGCGGCTATACAGATGATCAAATTAAAAAAGGATTGGCGGCACTGGAAAAGAGGGGAGTGAAGCAATTGGGGAGCGATGCAGCCCACTTGTATTTTTTGCTGGTATCTAAAGGTCTTATTGAAGTCACAGAACACACGCAAAAATTGGCCAAAAAGCACGAGGAGATCGTCTCATTGAGATTCGACAAAGAACGCAGTAATATTGCAGACATCCCGGTTTATATACGTAAACCCCTGTTAGAGATACTCTCCAAATATTCAGAAGGAAGTGTACAACTTCATGAACGGAAATGGCATACTTTTGCGCCCGATAAGGGCTTTTTAGAGAAACCTTATTTTTTAATGAAAGATGATGAGTAAAAAAACAAATAGTTCCACTTTTATGTGGGAAGAAATGACCTGGCCGGAGATTGAGGCCTATCTGAAGAAAGTAGATACGGCTATCCTCCCATGCGGGGCCATAGAGCAACACGGACCTCATTTACCTGTAGACATCGATTATTTTGACGCCAAATACATGGCCTTTAAAGTAGCAGAAGCCTGTAGTGATCCCAAACCTTTTGTGTTACCCCCCATACCTTTTGGGGTATCCTACCACCATGACGATTTTAAAGGCACTTTGAGCGTTACCAATGATGCTCTTTCCCGCTTTGTATATGATCTTGGAATGAGCCTTGCTAAAAACGGTATTAAAAAGATAATTATACTAAATGGCCATGGCGATAACGCGCCTACCCTGCATTATGCCGCACAAATGATTAACAGAGACGCAAAGATCTTTGTTTGTGTGGACACTGGGGAGACAAGTGATACAGCCCTATACAATCTAATAGATACCCCAAACGATATTCATGCAGGGGAAATAGAGACCAGTACCACCCTTGCTATTAGACCAGAGTTGGTTCAAATGGATAAGGCCGTGAATCAAACCTTGGAATTTGGGAGTAAATTCCTGGATTTTGATAATGACCAGGGGGTAAATTGGTATGTGAGAACAAATAAGATATCCGAAAGCGGGGTTATGGGTGATGCCACCAAAGCAACCGCCGAAAAGGGAGAGAAGATGTGGGAACTAATGATTCATCATATGGTCAAATTTGTCGATTCCATTAAGGATTCCTCCCTGGCCGATCTGTATCAAAAACGCTATTAATGGTCATAAATAAGGTCTCTTATGAGCGCTTAGACCTCACTTTAACGGTTCCGTATACCATTGCCTATGAAACCGTCAGTAAGGCTAGTAATTTTATACTTAAAATTGAAACAAATTCGCACTTGGTCGGCTACGGT
>NZ_JBATLB010000085.1:0-41934 GCF_049669965.1 Muriicola sp.
GTACAAGGCTTACGAACAGAGCGATGCAAGTCTTTTTGAGATCAATCCGGTTTTAAAAACCTCCGATGATAAGATCATGGCCGTAGATGCCAAGGTATCTATCGATGACAATGCTTTGTTCCGGAGAAAACAATATGCTGAAATGCGCGACCTGCGGGAGGAAAATCCTATTGAAGTGGAAGCTCGGGCGGTTGGACTCAATTATGTAGATCTCGACGGAAATGTAGGTTGTATGGTAAATGGTGCCGGACTAGCCATGGCCACCATGGATCTAATAAAAATGGCAGGGGGAGAACCTGCTAACTTTCTGGACGTTGGAGGAACAGCCGATGCAAAAAGAGTAGAAGAGGCATTCAGGATCATCTTAAAGGATGAAAATGTAAAGGCCATCCTTATCAATATTTTTGGCGGGATCGTTCGATGCGACCGGGTTGCCCAAGGGATAGTAGATGCGTATAAGAATATGGGAGATGCCATTAAAGTTCCTATTATAGTAAGACTGCAGGGAACAAATGCCGAACTGGCCAAGGAGATCATCGATTCGTCTGGTCTGGCAGTACATTCCGCAGTGCAGTTCCAGGAAGCTGCAGATAAAGTAAAGGCGGTTTTAGCTTAAAAGAAAAGATTTTTATTGGAAGGGCGACGCCAGCTGGCGTCGCCCTTTTTTATTGGCGTTAATTTTAAAATTCTGTTAAAAAACTAAAAAGCCGTAACATTCTCATTCAGGACTCGTCCTTTATAGTATAACATCAATCTAATTATTAATCAAAAAACAAACAAGTCATGAGAAAATTACCTGTAGTACTAGTAGCGGCTCTTCTTCTAACAGCCGGAAATTTATTTGCCATTGATTCCAACACTAACGATCCAACAAAAGAATTGGCTATACAAATCAGTCATCTTTTAGAGGACAATTTTTTTGTTATAAATGATCACGACCTTACTGCTAATGTGTTGTTCACCCTAAACAAGGACATGGAGATTGTAGTAATTTCAGTAGATTCTGAAGACGAAGTATTGGAACGTTTTGTGAAAAGTCGGTTGAATTATCAAGCAGTTGATATTGAAGCGGCCGAAGAAGGAAAAATGTACACAGTCCCTGTCCGTATAAAAGGATAGATACTGCAGTTATCATAAAAAGGTCCTGAGGTTGCTCAGGACCTTTTTTTATTTTTATAAGGTACCGAGCCTAGCCCGGTGAACTTGCCTTTCCTTGGTTTAGAAGGCCCTTTTTGGGTTATTTTTTTTGGAGTATTCAAGATATCTTTGGGCACTTTGGGATCTTCCTTGGTTCCTCGTAAGTGGATGACCAGTCCATTTAAGAAGTTGCGCAATACCTGATCGCCACACTCCTTGTATTTCGGATGATCTTCCCTGCGGCAAAATGCTCCGATCTCGCTTTTTGAAATACGGAAATCCACCAGAGCCAAAATATCAACGATCTCGTCATCTCGTAACATTAGAGCTACCCTGAGCTTTTTTAGAATATCATTATTGGTCATAACAGTAATTTTAAGCAAGGTATTACAAAAGAACAAAGAACACACCCCAGCAGCATTTTAAATAGCACTTGGCGTAAGAATGTCCATCTTTCTGGAGCTAGAAAAGGTATAAATAGTCATTAAACTGCCATTAAGACAGTATTATTATCTGTATTAATGACAAAAGGGCATGATATAGCAGTTGGTATATGCTTTGTACTATATGGGAAAATTAAGTTCAATTAAATCTAAAAAGTCATGAGTATAGTAACACGTAACAACCTGATGTTCCCTTCCCTGATGAATGAATTTTTTAAACCGGATTGGTTTGGAGGAAGTGAAAATTATGCAGCGACTCTTCCTGCAGTAAATATTAAGGAAGATGATACCGGATTTCATCTGGAACTGGCGATTCCCGGAATGAAAAAGGATGATTTTAACGTAGAGATAGATAATGACATTCTAACTATTTCTATGGAAACAAAAACAGAGGATGAAAAAACTGAGGAGAACTATACCAGAAAGGAATTCTCGTATACCTCCTTCAAAAGATCCTTTACCTTGCCCGAAACAGTTAATAGTGAAAAGATCAAAGCTGCTTATACAGACGGAATATTGTCCTTCAATCTCCCTAAGAAAGAAGAGGCACTTCCCAAGCCAAAGCGCCTGATCGAAATAGGTAAATAAGGTAGGAAGAAATTATGCGTAACCCGTGCTAAGGGTTTTCATAATGGTTGGTTTGTTTGGTTAGTTGAATAGCGCTTCAAGAAATTGGGGCGCTATTTTTATAGGGGTTCGTTTAAGATGGCTAAACACATCATGATCCCTTCCAAGAAATTTCCCACGCGGAGATTTTCGTTGGGGGCATGAATGCTATTATCAGGATTCGGGATTCGTATAGATATTGCCGGGACATTCAAAGTACGGACAAAAGGTGCTATTGGTTGCGACCCCCCAGTGGTTCTCATATTCACCAACTTAGTTCCAAAAACAGCTTGCATGGCCCTGTTGAGAAATTTTCCTGCGTCTGAATCCATCTCAGTGCGGAAAGGCAGTGATCCCAGACGATAAGAGAGGGACGCTAATTTTGAATAAGAGCTGCGCTCCTTTGCTGTGGGAATACTATCTACCATATGGTATCCTTGGGTTTTTAAATGCTCTTCCAACAATAGCAACATGCGTTCCCCGGGAGTTTCAGGTACCAAGCGCATATCGATCTCAATATCTACCTCCTCAGGGATGATCGTTCTAACCTCTTTTCCCACCCAGGCAGCGCGCAAACCTCTTATATTCAAAGAGGGGTATTGCAACGACTCCTGGTAGCTTCCGCCTACCTGGTCTCTTTCTGCAATTCCCAATCGGATCTTAAGACTGTCTTCGTTTTCGGGCAGGGAATTCAATGCTTTTTTATCACTCTCGGACAAAGTGATCCCATCATAGAACCCTTTGATCTGAACCTGTCCGTTGGGATCTTTTAAGCTGGCAATAAATCTCGCTGCCTCAAAGACCGGGTTGGGAGCAAAATTTCCATACTGTCCGCTGTGTAGAGGCGTTTTTGGCCCAAAGATCTTAATCGTAGCTGTAGCGATTCCACGGGCTCCATAGGTAAGTGTTGGCCAATTGGAAATATGTCGGGTTCCGTCCATGATCAGGACCATATCGGCACCGAGGAGATCACGATGTTGTTCTACCGCCTCTGCCAGTGTAGGGGAGCCTAATTCTTCCTGAAAGTCCATGATCACTTTGATATTAAAACCGGCTTGCAGAGACCTTTGTTTAAATATATCGAGCGCTGTGATAAATGAAATAGCCGGACCTTTGGAATCTGAGGCAGATCTTCCAAAAATTCGCCAATCAGGATCTGTCTGTGACTTCAACTTCCAGTCGATCGGTACCCAGTTGCCCGATGTTGTTCGCTGTTTTATCACCGGAGTAAAGGGATCTGGTTGATCCCAGGCTGAGGAATCTACAGGTTGCCCGTCTATCTGGAGATAAAATAGGATCGTCTTTTTATCTTTGGAAAGTAATTTCTCAGCAAATAGGAGCGGAGCCCCTTCCGTAGTAATAATGCGCGTGTTAAATTCTAGATTTTTAAAGCGATCTATACACCAGTTTAGATTGTTGGTCACGTCTTCCTTATTGCTTCCAATATTGGGGATCTTCATAAAGCTCATCAGTTCTTCAATACCTTTGTCTAATTGGGTATTGGCAGCAGCCTCAATTTCATTTCCTGTCATGGATTGACCGATAGCCATTAAGGAGCTGATGGACCATAGTAGCGCAAGTAGTATTCTTTTATTCATGATCCTGAATTATTTAATCCTGATTTTGCAGGCTTTTGATCTCATCCCGAAGCTTGGCAGCCAGCATAAAATCTAGTTCTTTGGCTGCTTTTTCCATGGCCTTCCGCTTAGTGCGGATCATCTTTTCCTTCTGTTCCTTGGTAAGGTATTCCAGATCTGGTTCTGCTGCTCTGAGCTCTTCTTTTATAAAGTGGTAGGTAGATACAGAGTTTTTGGCCAGGGCATTGTCCAGACTCTTGTTGAGTGCGGTGGGGGTAATGTTGTTTTCAAGGTTATATGCAGTCTGTTTTTCTCTTCGATAGGTAGTCTCATCCATCGTCTTTTTCATACTATCCGTGATCTTATCGGCATACATGATGGCCTTTCCATTCAAGTGGCGAGCTGCCCGGCCAACGGTTTGCGTCAGGGAACGATTACTCCTTAAAAAACCTTCTTTATCCGCATCCAAAATGGCTACCAGGGATACTTCCGGGAGATCGAGCCCTTCTCTCAACAGATTCACCCCAATGAGTACATCAAAGATTCCTTTTCTCAGATCCTGCATGATCTCTACCCTTTCCAGGGTATCCACGTCACTGTGGATATACCGGCAACGCACATTAATTCTAGTGAGATATTTGGCCAATTCTTCTGCCATTCTTTTGGTCAGGGTGGTAACCAGGGTCCGTTCATCTTTCTCCACGCGCTGTTGTATCTCCTCCACAAGGTCATCTATCTGATTCTTGCTGGGCCGTACTTCAATTACGGGGTCCAATAGGCCTGTGGGTCTTATCACCTGCTCCACGTAAACACCCTGACAGAGTTGTAATTCGTAGTCGGCCGGCGTGGCACTGACATATATAACCTGATTCTGCAAGGCTTCAAATTCTTCGAATTTTAAAGGACGGTTGTCCATGGCCGCGGGCAGGCGAAATCCATAATCTACCAGGTTTTCTTTTCGCGATCTGTCCCCACCATACATAGCGTGGACCTGCGGAATGGTCACGTGACTTTCATCTACCACCATCAGATAATCGTCCGGAAAATAATCAAGCAGGCAGAAGGGACGGGTTCCCGGTTCACGTCCATCCAGGTACCTGGAATAGTTCTCAATTCCCGAACAATACCCCAGCTCTCTGATCATTTCCAGGTCAAAATTGGTGCGTTCCTCCAGTCTTTTTGCTTCCAATGGCTTTCCTATTTCAGAGAAATAGGCAATCTGATTTGTAAGATCGTGCTGAATTTGGTGAATGGCATTTTGAAGTATGTCCGGGGAGGTTACGAACATGTTAGCTGGATATATATTCAAAGTTTCATACACTTCGATCAGGCTATTGTTAAAGGGGTCGAAGGCTTCTATCTCTTCTATCTCATCCCCGAAAAAGTGTATCCTGAAAGCGTGATCGGCATAACTTGGAAAGACATCAACCACATCTCCTTTTACCCTGAAATTCCCGTTCTTAAAATCGGCAGTAGTCCTTGAATACAAACTTTGTACCAGCTGATGAAGGAACTTGGTTCTGGCAATGACCTGATCTTTTCGAATAGTGATGACATTTTTCTGAAATTCAACCGGATTCCCGATCCCGTAAAGGCAGGAAACCGAAGCGACCACCAAAACGTCCCGTCTGCCGGAAAGCAAAGAAGAAGTGGCACTCAACCTTAGTTTTTCAATATCTTCATTGATAGACAAATCTTTCTCAATGTATAATCCACTCGTGGGAATATAGGCCTCTGGTTGGTAGTAATCGTAATAAGATACAAAATACTCTACGGCGTTTTCCGGAAAAAATTGTTTAAACTCCGAATAAAGTTGTGCCGCCAGGGTTTTGTTATGGGCCAGTACCAGGGTAGGTTTTTGTACCCGTTCTATGACATTGGCTACCGTAAAAGTCTTGCCGGAGCCGGTTACTCCTAGCAAAGTTTGATAGCGCTCATCTTCTCCCAAGCCATCAACAAGTTGCTGGATGGCTTCAGGCTGATCTCCGGTAGGCTTGAAATCGGATACTACTTTGAACTTCATACGGTAAAATTACGAAAGACACTTGGTTTGGAGATCGCTTAAAGAATAGATTTTTGAAGATCATCGCTTTAAAGAAAAATGCCCGATTAATTCTTGATTTGTATTGTCTCTGGCCTTAAACCAATAATCTGCGGCGGGTAGTGAGCCACCGTTAATTGTGCCATCCCATCCTCTTGTAGTAGGATCTATCTGAACTAGTAATTGCCCATATCTGTTATAGATCTCAATGCTAACCAAAGTAAGATCGCCACTGGTTTCTGGGGGAATGTATTGCCAGTAATCATTTATCCCGTCACCATTTGGAGAGAAGAATTTTGGAAAGCCTTCCAGACTAAGGTCCTGAACGATTACCTCTTCAGCAATACCACAACCGTTCTTATCGCGCACATAGAGCGTATGAGTGCCATAGGGGATGTTGGTGAAGGTATTGTTATTTTGATAGGGTCCATTGATATCATCAATGGCATATTCATAATCTCCGGGGCCCGATGCCTGTACAATTATACGGATCCCATTTGCCTGTTCCGTCACATCGATAGCGGTAATAGTTGCAATTCCAGAGCTTTGTACCGTAAATAACAGAGAGGATGGGCATTCCAGATTCCCACTTTGAGGGATAAGGTTATAGGCTTCATACCGATAATTCCCCGGATTACTGAAGGTAACACTGGGCAGGCTAGATATTAAGGATTCATTTCCGTTATTGTTTATTTGATACCAACGAAATCCGTCGGCTGTATCTGAAGTGGTGTATACGAGCGGAAAATCATCTTCGCAGCTAGCAATAGTGTTTGGAATGTTGATCGCTGGATTCAGCGTTACCAATGCACCTGTCATGGGATCAAAAAACGGCCCGCAACCCTGTAGGGTTGAGAAAACCTCTTGTTGACAACCAATGGCCTCCCCGGCATCATTAAAGGGAACAATGGTGATAAAAAATGTTTGATTACCCTCTAATTCCAGTATTCCGGTCTGATTCAGGGGCGGGAATGCCACATTATTTAAAACCTCAGCGCTAAATGGAGAATAGCCTAACGTTATTCGATATCCGGTAGCACCAGGTACGGCAGTCCATTCCAAAATGGGTGTCAGGGGTACATTGGTTGCTCCATTGGCCGGGTAGATAAGTGTTGTACAGCCGGGCAAGGTGGCAATTTCACTCGTAGTAAAACTGAATTCCGGGCAAGAAGAAGAATCCCCAACAAGGTTGTAAGAAGTAATGCGTACATAAATTGTTGTCTCAGGGGGAAGATCAAGAATGGGATCATAATTTAGGGTATTTCCTAAGTTTAAATTATCCAGAATATCACTCCCTCCGGGATTTGTTCCTAGTGAAAGTCTGTATCCTATTGCCGTAGGGCTATATTGCCAGCGAATATTGGTAGAAGGATTAATATCAACAGCCCCGTCAAAAGGAAAATTTATTTGTGTACAGCCAGGCACCTCATTTATTGCAGCCGTGGTGAAGGATTCGGATTCACAAGCTATTTCAATATTTCCACCTTCAAAGTCGAATAAGCTTACGGTAACATAAATTAGCGTACTTTCAGGTAGCCCCAGAGGTGGCTTGTAAGAAGTGGCACTACCTACGATCTCTCTGTTTAAGATGTCCGTTGCCCCCGGGCTGGTCCCAAGAGAAATAATATAGCCTGGAATGTTTGGCACCTGGTTCCATGAAATAGTTGCATCTACAGCAACGTTTACGGCTCCGTTTAGAGGACTTATTAGGACGGGAGAAGAGCACTGCTGACTATGACCTGGTTGGGCCAGAAAGAGGAGCAAAATAGATAGGCAGAGGGCAATATGATACCCCAAACCCATTCGATTTGCTGATCTACTCGTATTCATGGACTAACTTTTAAGCCTGCCCCGTTCCCGAAAAACCAATTGGAGGTCTCGCCCTGACTGAATAGTAGGAATGGGAAAAGAAGCCCAAAAAGGAATAAGGAGGTAAACTTTTTCATAGTGTCTTCTCAAACACCACAATATACTACAAATCCCTCTTTTTCAACAAGAGATAGGACAAATAGACAAAAATCCAGGTCCAGATCAATACGATCAAAATTTCGTACCAGTGTACATGGTAGTTCAGACTTACAGTTTCTCCAATCTGGTTGGCAACAGACTGTACGGCATTCAGACGGGAAAACGGTTCCTTAATAAGATTAAACATGGCGTTCAGGGGAAAGAATCCCATGATGGCGTCTGTAGTTTCAGAGTCGAAGAACTTCCACCGGATCATACCTCTGACAAACCCTTCAAATACCTGCCATAGGATGAGGAATCCGAGGGCGAAAGCCGATCTTTTGACCAATACCCCAAGGAATAAACAGAAGGAGAAAAAACCAACTAATTTTACAAAAAATGCCAGCAGGAATTCCAGATCCGAAAAAATAATAGAAAACTCATCGTAGTCCGAATAGATCAAGCCCAGGATCATGGAAACCACAAAGACGAAGATGGTTGAGATCAGGGCGAAAGTGATCACTGTCAGGAATTTTGACAGGACGAATTCTTTCTTTGAAAGTCCATCAATCAGATTTTGTTTGATAGTTTTATTGCTGTATTCGTTAGACATCATGGAAACGATCACAATAGCTAGGAAAAGCTTAAAAAAAGCCGTTACAAAGGTGTTAAAATGCCAGATATAGGGAAAGTTAAAAATACCTTGTTCTGCCAGGTGGAATTTAATAGGACCAATATCGAATTTGATCGCTGCTACCAGGGCTATAGAGGTAAGCAACACAAAATACGCGATGATAAGGACCTTGCTGGAGCGGTTGTTCCAAAGTTTAATAAATTCTATTTGTAGAAGCCTTTTCATATGCGTGCACCCTGATGGTTAATTGTTTAGGTTTTTCGTAAGCGTTAAGAATTGTTCTTCCAGACTCTCTTTTCGCATGACCAGATGGGTAAGTACGATCCCTTTTTTGAATAAGAATTCATTGAGGATACCAGGATCCATTTTCTCATTGAGTACTGCCGTGATCAAGCCGTTTTCTTCTTCAATCTTGCCAAATCTTGGATCTTCCTTTAGCAGTTTGATTAGTGCCTCAGAGTTATTACTCTTAAGTTCCGTAAATCCGTGAGTTGCAAGCATATTGTCTACCCGGCCAGAATAGAGTTTTTCTCCTTTTCTGAGGATGACCACATGGGTACAAACTTTTTCTACCTCGTCCAGGAGGTGAGAAGCCAATAAAATTGTAGTACCCTGAGAGGCTATCTTTTTAATGATCTGCCTGATCTGATGGATGCCCTGAGGATCTAGCCCATTGGTAGGTTCATCCAAAATAAGGATCTCCGGATCGTTTAACAGGGCAGAGGCAATGGCAAGCCGTTGTTTCATGCCCAGGGAATAGGTTTTAAACTTGCTGTTTTTTCTTTCCCACAGTCCTACCAGTTGGAGGGTTTCTTCAATCCTGTCTTCCGAAACGCCTTTGATCTTACAAACCAGTTTAAGATTTTTAAGAGCAGACATATAGGGGTAAAAATTAGGTCGCTCAATAATGGCTCCCACCTTTTTTAAGGCATTGTGAGTAGAGGTAGTACCGTTGAACCAGGTAAAGGTTCCACCGGTGGCGTTGACCACATTTAGGACAATCCCCAGGGTGGTTGATTTTCCGCTGCCGTTGGGACCCAGAATACCATAAACATTTCCCTTCTCAATTGAGAAAGACAAATCTTTTACTGCAGTAAGGTATCCGAATTTTTTGGTCAGATTAGAGACCGTAAGAATCGTTTCCAAATAGTGTTTAGTTTAGGCAGTTTATAGTAACTTGACGACAGAAACCAGAAATTGTTACAATAAAATCATATTAAAGGTAAGGACCTATGACTCAACAACGGCTGATGTCCAAGAAAAAACCCTCTTTTCCAGTGAGTAAAAAACTCGATACGTTCCTGGAATTGTACAACCGGAAAATTGAGCTCCCCATATTTTATGAAGATTTGCTCAGATTCGCAGGCTCTATTGTGGTCTATGATGATAATGGGGAGGATACCTTATGGGTCCGTGTGTATTACTCCGATTCCGAGCGCAAGGAAATTGATCTTAGTTTAAAAAAAGTGTATTCCACACTTCATTCAGATGGTACCGATCACATTTTCGAGTATCTCAATATTGATGCCGTGGATTATTGCACCTTCGGAAATTCCAAACCTTTTCGAATTAAGGTCAGGAACATTTTAAATGAGAACTTCACATATTTTTATGTAAAAAAGGCAGATGCTTCACGTATTTATGGGTTAGAGCTAGAGCATATGCTATCCCCGTATAATCTTAATTACCTTGTTTTTAAGGATACCCTCATAGAGGAACATATTGCAGGGATCCCGGGAGACATATTTATAAAAAATATGCTACCTCAATGTACCGATTCTGAAAAGTCGCAGTTAGCTAAGGAGTTTGTAAAGTTTAATGAGCGATCTATGATTCAATTGTTGGGTGACATGCGTTCCTATAACTACGTAATTATTCCTATTCATGATTTCGACCACGTTGTTTACAGAATACGCGCCATTGATTTTGATCAGCAGTGCTTTGAAGGAAAACTTAATGTATACCGTCCCCAGTTTTTTAAAGAAAATTTAAAAATGGTTGAATTGGTATCCAGTAAATTGCTCGAGAATTCCATAGAACAGTATAAAGTTGAAGAACGCTCTATCATTGCCAAACGGATCATTAGTGCCAACAAGCGTATAACCCGACTTGTAAATGCTTGTAAAATTGATAAAATCTCCCTCCCTGAGAACGTGGAACGATTAAAGATGGAAATTTTCGAGTTTACCCATGATATCAACTTTAAAAAGTGCAAAACAATGGGCGAGATCCTGAACCTTACGCTGGATTTTGTTAAAAGAAACTATGAAAATGTAACCATGAAGCAGATCATTGATAATAAGATCAATCTTAAATAATTCGAAGAATCTTTTCCGGCAAAGCCTGCTTAGGCCCTACTGTTTCATTTCCTTATTAAAATATACCAGATAATAGTACATCTGTTTTTCCTCATCCCATCCTTTTTCCACAAAACGTTCTGCCGACTCCGGATTGATAAAATCCATACGGATCTGGATATGAGTGTCTAGATTGATCACATTTTTGATCTTCTTACGAGAGTCAGACACCGCCTTGTTGGCAATGGGAAAAGTAGAGACATCCTCAATACTGTATTTGGGACCTTTTTCTACCTTGTAATGCTTAAACTCAGGAATCAGTTCCGGATTCTCCATTACGTCATTGAGAAAGAGAGATTCCTCGAAGGAATCATTTTTTGCAAAATGATTGACCGCCCTATTCATAAACAATACCTCCTGCTGTTTGTCCTCTGCCGGTAAGACCACGTCCTTGGCAAAGTTCTGACAGAATTTTAAGTAACTTTTTGTGTAAAAATTGTCATCTGCAAGGACATTGACGCCTAAAAAGTTTTCCAGCCAATACTTGCTGTCATAGCGGTTACTGTCTACAGACAACACTTTGAAACCTTCTTCTGCCAGGGTGTTGAAAACAAGGCAGCCCTTATCAAGTTTATTCAGATTTACCCCTTGTTCCAGGATCATTTCCAGATGGGCCCCTTTCTCCTTGAATTGAAGAAATTCTTGTTTGATCTCACTCTTAAAGATCCCCACCGCCTCTATTTTCTCATTGTCGAGTACCATATTGCTGAAATGAGCTACAAAGACCTCTCCGTTCTTTATATGTGGATGATTGGATTGCTCGTATAAAAAGCGTGTTATCTTTTTGGAGTGTTCCTGCAGGGAAGCAGGCTCATTAAAAATAGCTTTGGCAGCCTGATAGATCTCGTTGAACTCAAGATCGGTTTCATGAGTGAGTTTAAAGTAATTCTCTTCTTTATCACGAAAGGGTTTAAGGAAGAACTCTTTTAAAAGTCCCCTCGTTTCATCGTTTAGGGGTTGTGTTTCTTCCGAAAGAAAGACACCTTCATTTTTTTGTTTATTACCAACACGGTGTAGCGATAAACTATCGATCTGGGCATTAAAAAGATTAATCATAGGGGGATTCTTGGTTTAAAAAAGAGTTGGGAAAATTATGTATTTCATGTAGTTTGTTTAGGCAGAAATAAGCTTAGTTCCAGTTTTCTTCGAAATCTAGATCATCATACCGATCAAAGGTCTCATCAAAATCGAAAGTGGGATCTGCCTCAAAATTCTTTTCGGGTGGTGCAGACGGAAGCTCCCCAAAACTGAAGAGTACGTTGGGATAATTATGTCCCTCCGTATTTTCAACAATATCGGCTAATTCTACATAGAAGGTCCACATACTTAGAAAATCATAGACATAGATCAGTTTTGGTGTTTGTCGTGTTAGAATGTCTTCCAAAAAGACCTCATTCATTAAACGCAGGGAGGAGGTACCTTCACTCATATCGAATAGGGCGATCTCCTCTTCCTGGTTCCAGTTTTCGTCGCAGATGTAAAAAGATGCCATTTCTTCCCCCAAAAAGCCAAAAGCCTGGGTAATGGCATTGTGAAAGTCTTCAAGGGTGTTATTCGCCTCTATCTCAATATCTCTAAAAATATCCTCCTTGGCATCCAGGATGATCCTGATTTTGAAAATCATGTTCGCTAATTTACCTACGGACAAAGTTACAAAGTTTCGATGGTTGTTCTGGTCTTTTGGGTTTCCAAAACCAAATAAAATTGCAGCCCAAACAAGAGGGATGCCAGTACGAGGTGAATGGGCTGACTCCCAAATGGAAAGTCAAGATAATACATGGCAATACCTGTTAAGATCTCAATACCTATCAGGGTCAATACCCAGTTCATCTTGGTTAGCCTGATTTTTTTTGAGAAAATTTGGTACGCTATCCAGCCATTGAAAAGAACCACCAGAATAGATAGGGAACGATGGATATAGAACTGCAAGGTAGGTTTTGAAAGCCAGAGTGCCTTCGCCTGTTCTCCAATTACATCTATTTGATTATCAACGAATTGCCTTACCTGTGTGCCTAAAATGATCTGTATTATTGTAAGCCCTAATGCCAGCCACAAAAGTCGGTTGATCTGGCGGGTCCCATTAACCTTAGCTAATTTTGAACTGGTTTCTTCCAACAGATAGATCAGCAGCGCCACGATAACCAGCGCCATGATCATATGAATAGTGATCCTGGAAGGTAGTAAAACTGAGTATACCACGGTGGCCCCGAGCCACGCCTGAAAAAGCATTCCAAAGACAACGATCCAGGATATGATAGTGATCTTTTTCTTCGTTCTCCAGAAATAGAAGGAGGCAATCGCCAGAAATAAGGTAGCCAGACCTGCCAAGGCACCCAAAAGCCGATTGATGTATTCTATCCAGGTATGGGTAGCATTAAAAATGGCATAATCATGTTTTTCATAAGCTGTCCAGTAGGTCTCATCGTAAGTGTTACCCGCTATATGGTCTTTGGTGGCGACCCATAAGGACTCGTCCTTAATAATTACCTGTCCCTCCTTAAAGGCGCGTTGTGGTTGCCACTCTAATTCGGACGCTTCGGTAGGCGGAATATAATACCCAAAACACTTGGGCCAGTCCGGGCATCCCATCCCACTGCCGGTCATACGGACTACAGCTCCTGCGATGATCACCAGATAGACCAGGATGAGTGATGTTTTTGCAAGCGGGCGAAATAATTTGAACATAGGAACCATGTTTTTGGCCTACAAAAATACTACACTTTTAATTGGAAAGTCGGCAAATTTCAACTTGAGAAGATAGATTATATACATGGGCGATAACTGTACGCTATTCTATCAAACCCATTGACTTTGCTTTTTGGATCATATAGGCTTTTGCCGCCTCGTATTCATTTGGGATCTCTCCTTCCAGTATGGCTTCTTTGATAGCGTCTTTGATCATCCCAATTTCGCGCGAAGGCTGCAGTCCAAAGGTTTTCATGATCTCTTCACCGCTTACCGGGGGTTGAAAATTACGCACATGATCTCGCGCCTCTACCTCCTCAATTTTTTGGCGAACGATATGAAAGTTATTCTTGTATTTTTTCTGCTTTCTGGGATTTTTGGTCGTGATATCTGCCTCACATAAGGTCATTAGATCATCTACATGATCTCCTGCGTCAAAGATCAATCGGCGTACGGCAGAATCTGTCACAAAATCTTCAGAAAGTACAATGGGTCTGGAACTCATCAGCACCATTTTCTGCACAAATTTCATCTTCTCATTCAAAGGCATATGTAGCCTTTTAAAGAGTTTATACACCATTTTGGAGCCAACAAATTCGTGCGCATGGAAGGTCCAACCAATCTTTTTATCGAATCTTTTGGTGGGAGCCTTGCCAATGTCGTGTAACAATGCCGCCCATCGGAGCCAGAGGTTATCAGTGGTCCCGGAAATATTATCAACAACCTCCAGGGTGTGCCAAAAATTATCTTTGTGCCGTTGGCCCTCAACTTCTTCAATTCCCTGCAAGGAGGTCAATTCAGGGAGGATCAAAGCCAAAAGTCCCGTTTTATGTAAGAGTGAGAATCCTACAGAAGGTACTTCACTCATTAAGATCTTGTGCAGTTCGTCTACGATCCTTTCATTAGAAATGATTTGTATTCTCTTTTTGTTTTCGGAAATAGCCTCCAGGGACCTGCGTTCGATGGTAAAATTCAACTGGGAAGCAAAACGAATGGCACGTAGCATCCGCAAAGGATCATCGGAGTAGGTGATGGCCGGGTCTAAGGGTGTACGTATCAATTTTGAGGTTAGATCCTTCACTCCCTCGAAAGGATCTATCAACAAACCGAAATTGTCAGGATTTAAGGATAATGCCAGGGCATTAATCGTAAAATCCCGGCGCTTCTGATCATCTTCCAGGCTGCCATTTTCAACAACTGGTTTTCGACTATCCCTGTTATAGCTTTCTTTTCTGGCCCCGACAAATTCTACCTCCTTGTCCTGATATTTTAGCATGGCGGTACCAAAATTCTTAAAAACGGTTACCTCGGGTTTACCCGGACTTAAGGAGGCCACTTTTCTGGCGAGGTCAATACCACTTCCCACTGCAACAATATCGATGTCTTTAGGAATACCTCTTTGTAATAAAAGATCCCTCACAAAACCACCAATGACATAAGACTCCAGTGAAAGCTCCGCTGCCGCTTTGGCTATCGTTGTAAACACTGGGTCTTGCAAGGCTTCCTTGTAGTGGGTTTGTATCATGTCTATTCTCGTATGACTTTTACTGTGCCGTCGTTGCCTAGTTTAATGATGGTTGAGGAAGAACCATTTTTGTTGTCGCGCTGCAAATTTACTACATAGTCCACTCCTTTTAAAATCACTGCATCTATTTTGCCAAAGCAAGCAGGTGTAGGTTTACCAGCTATATTGGCGGAGGTAGACACTATGGGTTTTTTAAATTTATTGATGAGATAGCGACAAAATTTATCGGAAGCCACCCGTATGGCCAGGGTATTATCTCCGGCGATCAAATTGGAGGCAACCCCGATAGGTTCATCATATACTATGGTAGTAGGTTTGGTTGCCAGATCCATAATATCATAGGCAATTTCCGGCACCTTTTTTACATGTCTTTCCAACATGCCGTCATTGGCCACCAAACAGACCAAGGCCTTAGTGTCCGGTCTTTTTTTTAACGAATAGATCTTGTTCACTGCCTCCTCATTGGTAGCGTCACAGCCTATCCCCCATACGGTATCCGTTGGGTACAGTATTAGTCCGCCTGCTTCCAGGACCTGCAGGCATGCGTTGATCTCCCGTGTTAGATCGTCCATACTTTAGATTCTTTTAGGTTCAATATCCAATTCAAAAAAGCTCACCAATTGTTGCCACTGAGCCGTGTTGTAATCCTTTTTAATATTAATGTGTTTTAAAGAACTTTTTTGAGAGCCCATGATGGGGATGGCGTTCTTATATCTATTCGCGGCCAGTCTGCAAGCGGTGCCTTGTAAGAGCGACATGCTTTTAAACCACAGATCATCTGCCTTAGGGGCCAGTTCCATAAAGAGTTTTTCATTTTCAAACCGGGGATCAAGAGAGCCTGGCGGATACAATACACCTTCGGCACCGATTGGTAAAATATTCATTCCATTATTCTTTGTTGCTTGGTTGACGGGCCATTGCACGTAGGGCAGGTAGCTGCCAAGAGCGTCCTTGGTTATTGTTCGGGTCTGATTGGCAATTATATGTTGCGGATAACTCAAGGATTCATTATAAATAAGGTTGAGCCAATTGGGCCTATACATCAGATCGTCATCGCATGTAACAATGGCCTTGCCGGGAAACAACTTTATGCTATGGATCAACTTTTTATGAGAAGAATGCAAATGGGTACTTCGTATCTCGAAATGTTTACCTTGTAGCTCCGTAAGTTTGGTGGGCAAAGAATTCATCAACGACTCATGGACCCAAAGCAAGATCTTTTTTGGTGAGACCGACTGCCTAAGTAGACTTCTGATCACCAGGTCAACCACGGCCAGGCGGGCCTCAATAGTTGTTAAGGAGACGATCACAGGAATTCTGGGAGCCGCTGTGCTGTGCAATTTGGCCTGGGACAAGCTCCTTAACCGAAAAGCTGTATATATGGACAAAGGAAGCTCTTTAACCTTCATGAATCGTAAGAATAGTTCATATACATAATTGGCCGCAAATTACATTTTCATATGCTTACGAACGAAGAAAAAGATCAAAATTAGCAGGTTCCTATCAGGTTAATAATATTTATAAGTCAGCTTTTCTAAGCTATGCTAAATACCGTACATTAAAAATATTGGGCCTATTAGTTCGTATTTACTCTTGCGGGCTAAAGAGAAGAATAGCTCGAAAATTTTATTTTTAAAAAGGAAATAAATGAATTCTAACTAAAGGTTTCTATTTTTGTGCGATGCAGCAAGCAGATCCGAAAATTTCTATCATTGTGAGCACCTACAATTCTGAGGCATGGCTAGAGAAGGTGCTGTGGGGTTTCGAATGCCAAACCTTTAAGGATTTTGAGGTGGTGATCGCAGATGACGGTTCCGGACCTAAGACCAAAGCACTTTTGGAGGCCATGGAGAAAAACGTGACCTATCCCATCATCCATGTTTGGCAGGAAGATGACGGATTCCAGAAATCCCGGATCTTAAACAAAGCGGTTCTGGCTTGCAACTCCTCGTATATTATCATGACCGATGGAGATTGTATTCCACGGGAAGATTTTGTAGAAGTACACTATATCAATAAGGAACCCGGCTACTTTATTTCAGGAGGCTATTATATGCTGCCAATGAACATTTCTCAAGCCATTACCCGGAAGGATATTGAGGAGCAGAAATGTTTTAACATCAATTGGTTAAAAGAAATGGGCATTCCCAAAACCTTTAAGAATAACAAGCTCACAGCAAGGGGATTCATTTCAACCTTATTCAATACATTTACACCCACCAATGCGAGTTGGAACGGACATAATTCCTCAGGATGGAAGAAAGATATTTTAAATGTCAATGGCTTTGATGAGCGAATGCAATACGGGGGTCAGGACAGAGAGTTGGGAGAGCGACTATTTAATTTCGGGATCAAATCCAAACAGCTCAGATACAGTGCAGTTTGTGTGCATTTAGATCATAAAAGAGGGTATAGGACTCCAGAATCAATAGAGAAAAATAAGGGCATACGAAGGGAAACCAAAATAAATAAACAGGTTTGGACCCACTACGGCATCACCAAATAATAGGCTAGTCCGTTCTTTAGCTCAAGTCGTTTTAATTCCCGGAAACGCTCAAGCACACTCAAAGAATTTAAATAACAGATTGTTATTCCTTTTTTTCCATCCAATATGCCCAGTCGCAGGATGTAATGGTTAAAAAACTTCCAGGCTGGTTTTAGGATATAGAAAACATAATTGAATCGCTTTTCTCTATAAAAGTCTTCCTTGGCTTTTAGTCGGCCATAATTCAACATCTTCGCTTTATAATCCTCGTAATTCTTATAACAATAATGTATAAGCCTTTCATTTAGGATGCCCGAAGTACCGTCTACTTCAAGAGTTTCGTGTACTATCTTTTTATCGGAGAATTTGGCCTTGTCCTTTTGGAATAGGCGGTAGTTCTTATCCGTCTGCCATCCGCTATAGCGGAGAGCTGATTTTTGGAACATGAATTTTCTGTAGAACCAATACGCTGCATGAGGTTCATCTTCTCTTACAGTTGTTTCAATTTCATTCTTGAGCCCTTCAGGGACAACTTCATCTGCGTCCAGAAATAGAACCCAGGGGTGAGATGCCTGTGTGAGAGCAAATGTCTTTTGTAAGGTAAAATTAGAGAAAGGGTGCTGAACTACAGTTGCTTTTGGATGCGCTTGCAGATATTCATAGGTGCCATCGGTACTATATGAATCTACTACCACGATCTCATCGGCGAAAGAAACAGAATCAATACAGTTTTCAATATACCCCATTTCATTATAGGTAATTATGAGGGCTGTAATTTTATGATTCTCTTTTTTCATAATTTCAGAATCTTATATTGGAGACTTGTTTTAAATACAAAGTTATAACAATAAAAATGTCATAAAATTGTCTAATAGCGAATATTCCTACAAATTAAACAGCCACATCATACTCCCGTAACGCATTGTTCAAGGACGTCTTCAAATCGGTACTGGGTTTTCGTTTCCCGATGATCAGCGCACAAGGAACCTGGAAGGGACCTGCTGAAAATTCTTTGGTGTAACTCCCTGGTATAACAACTGAACGAGCCGGAACCCTACCTTTAATTTCCACAGGAGCTTCTCCTGTGACATCTATTATCTTCGTAGAAGCTGTAAGGACAACATTGGCGCCCAGTACTGCCTCTTTTTCAATTCTTACGCCTTCCACCACTATACAGCGGCTGCCAATAAACGCATTATCCTCTATAATGACGGGAGAGGCCTGCAAGGGTTCTAATACGCCACCAATACCTACACCACCGCTTAAGTGAACATTCTTTCCTATTTGTGCGCAACTACCAACGGTAGCCCAGGTATCTACCATGGTGCCCTCATCTACATACGCACCAATATTCACATAACTTGGCATTAGGATGGTCCCAGGAGCAATATAGGCCCCATGTCTTGCTACAGCATGTGGCACCACTCGGATGCCTTTTTCCTGATACCCCTTTTTTAGAGGAATCTTATCGTGGTATTCGAAGATCCCTACTTCCATGGTGACCATTTTTTGGATCGGAAAATACAGTACAACTGCCTTTTTCACCCATTCATTGATCTGCCATCCATCCTCGCTGGGTTGAGCGCAACGAAGGCTACCCGAATCAATTAGATCTATCACTTCTCTAATGGCTTTTTGGGTGTCGGTTTCCTTGAGAAATTCACGATTTTCCCATGCTCTTTCAATGGTGTTTTGTAGTTCCTTCATGGAGATGCTTAGAATTTCGGCAAAGATAGTAGGTAGGTTGGGATTATGAGGCCGAATTTTATAGGAATAACAATTTATCCTGTATTTTTGCAAAAAAAATACGTGGGGAGGATTGTTGGGTTAGATTTTGGCCGAGTAAGAACAGGTATTGCGACAACAGATGAAATGCAACTGATTGCTTCTGGCTTAACCACTGTACCTACCACAGAATTGTTGTCCTTTCTGAAAAAATTTGTGGCTGAAGAGAAAGTAACTTCCTTCGTGGTTGGAGAGCCAAGGCAAATGAACAATATGCCGTCAGAATCGGAAGCTATTATTGGGCCTTTTGTAGAGGTTTTGAAGAAAACATTTCCAGACATTCCGGTGCATCGGCAAGATGAACGATTCACTTCGCAAATGGCCGTAAAAAGTATGGTCGCATCCGGGATGAAGAAAAAGAACCGAAGGGATAAAAAAATGGTAGATGAGATCAGTGCTACCCTTATCCTACAGGGTTATCTGGAACGAATAAAGTAATGTTCAAAGCAGAATGTACTTATAAATTTAAAGCTTGTAATATGATTTTACCTATTGTGGCGTATGGGGATCCGGTTCTTAGAAAAGTATGTTCGGATATCGATCAGGAGTATGAAGGATTGGAAACGCTTCTCAGTAATATGTGGGATACCATGTACAATGCTAATGGAGTAGGTTTGGCAGCCCCGCAAATAGGATTGCCTATCCGACTTTTTATGGTAGATACCTCACCATTTGCAGAAGATGAAGATCTAACTGTGGAGGAGCGGGAACAACTCGCAGGGTTTAAAAAAGTATTTATCAATGCAACGATCATAGAAGAAACCGGCACTAACTGGGCTTTTAATGAAGGCTGCCTCAGTATTCCGGATATCCGTGAGGATGTCTCCAGGCAGGATACTATCAACATCAGGTATATGGATGAAGAATTCAAATGGCATACGCATACCTATGACGGACTCTTAGCCCGTGTAATACAACATGAATACGATCATATTGAAGGCATTTTATTTACTGATAAGATCTCCAGCCTTAAAAAACGATTATTAAAAGGAAAATTGACCAACATTACCAAGGGGAAAATACAGGTAGATTACAAAATGCGCTTTCCGATGTTAAAAAAAGGACGATAGTGAAGGGTGAATCAGTTTAATTTTACATATTTGCGCCGAAATCATTGAATTTTATGAGTTTAGATAAGATTATATCAATTGGGGGAAAACCCGGATTATTTAAATTAGTTACTCAAACCAGGACAGGCTTTGTGGCTGAGTCGCTTTTAGACGGAAAGAGGATCACGGTGGGGATGACAAGCAACGTTAGTGTCTTATCTGAGATCGCCATTTTTACCCTGGAGGAAGAATTGCCTTTAGTGGCTGTGTTTAAGAAAATTCAGGAGAAAGAGGAAGGTGGAAAGACCTCCATTGGTCACAAAGAAGATAAACTCACATTAGAGGAGTACTTTTTTGATGTAGTACCCAACTACGATGAGGACAGGGTATATCCCAGCGATATCAAAAAGGTGATCCAGTGGTATAATTTACTGCACGCACACGGGATCACAGATTTTGCCACCGAAGAAAAGGCTGAAGCCGATTCAGAAAAAAAATAGATCCTCTTTTCCCATTCGTATTTAACGTATAATTTACCGCATTAATTCTCTATATTAGGAGCTTCATTTAATAAATACTCCTAATGATGCGTACAATTTCATTGCTATTTTCTACACTTCTTTTTGTGATTTCAGGACCTGTGCTCCTGGCACAAGACAGCCTGTCAAAAACGGATACTATTAAGAAGGCCACCAAGGAATTACCCCTTGAACCAGAACGCACTATTGCGTTTACAACCTCAGAAGCTACCTGGTTGTCGCTCGATGTAAGTCCGGACGGGAAAACCATTGTCTTTGATCTTATGGGAGATATTTATTCCATGCCAATTACGGGTGGTAAAGCCACCGCCATCACAAGTGGTATTGCCTATGATGTACATCCGAGATTTAGTCCGGATGGAAAATCAATCCTCTTTATTTCAGACAAAAGCGGTTCAGACAATATATGGACACTTCGCCTGGAGGACAAAGAAGAAAAACAGGTCAGCAAGGAAAGCCGGCATAATTTCTTTTCAGCAGAATGGACAACTGATGGCGACTATATAGTGGGCGCCAAGGGAAGAAGAAATATAAAATTACACATCTATCATAAAGAAGGAGGCGGGGGAAGCTCCTTATTCGACGAACCTAAAAACCTTAAGGTCATAGATCCAGCCTTTAGTGCCGATGGCAAATTGTTGTATTTTTCTCAAAGGCGAAATGCCTGGAACTACAATGCACAACTTCCTCAGTATCAAATAGGCACCTATGATATGGAAGATGGTGACATGGCCGAAATCACATCTCGTTATGGCTCTGCATTTACCCCAACGTTATCTCCGGATGGAAAATGGCTGGTTTATGGCAATAGATTTGAGGCCCAAACTGGTCTGGTGCTGCGGAATTTAAAAACAGGGGAGGAGCGTTGGTTGGCCTACCCGGTACAGAGAGACGAACAAGAGTCTATTGCACCCTTGGGAGTATTACCGGCCATGTCCTTTACCCCAGATAGCCAAAAACTGATTGCTTCCTACGGGGGTAAGATCTTTGCCATAG
This sequence comes from Muriicola sp., assembly GCF_049669965.1. NCBI lineage: Bacteria > Pseudomonadati > Bacteroidota > Flavobacteriia > Flavobacteriales > Flavobacteriaceae > Muriicola > Muriicola sp. The sequence goes on from NZ_JBATLB010000085.1 coordinate 21,807, forward strand.
GCCTGGAATCTAATATTGCAAATGAGATCCCTTTTACGGCCGATGTTTCCCTGGAACTAGGTCCGCGTTTAAAATATAACTACCCTATTGAAGATACTGAAGAGGCTTTTGTAACCCAGATCAGGGACGCAAAGCCATCTCCGGATGGAAAGCAGCTTGCCTTTACGGCCTTAAACAGACTCTATGTCATGGAACTCCCTGGAGGTACCGCCAGAAGGTTAACCACAAATGATTTTACAGAGGCACAGCCCAGCTGGTCCCCAGATGGTTCCTATGTTGTTTATACTACCTGGAAACAAGGCGGAGGTCATCTTTACAAGGTAAATACTGAAGGTCGTCCCAGGCCGGTGCAGCTAACACAGGAAACAGGGATCTACAGTGTTCCGGAATGGTCCTATCAGAGCAATAGGATCGCATTTATGAGAGGCACCGCACAGACCTATGACGATGCTATTGGGCCTTTTACAAGCATGGCACAGGAAGAACTGGTATGGGTTTCTTCCAATGGCGGACCTATTCAATTCATAGATAAATCCAAAGACCGACAGCAACCGCATTTTACCAAAATTGATGACCGGATTTACCTGAGTAATGCTAGTAAAGGATTGATCTCAATTCGCTGGGATGGTACCGATGAGAAGGAGCATTTAAAATTAAAAGGCATAGAGACCTTTGGTTCCCAGGATATCTTTGGGAAGGACCATTCAGAAGGCTCTCAAAACAGTTACCTTCCAATGATCGACGATACCCGAGAGGATAACGATAAGGCCTCAAGACCATCAGAAATACGGATTTCCCCGGACGGAACCAAGGCACTTGCACAGATTAATAACGATATCTATACAGTGACCATTCCGCGTTTTGGAAAAACCCCGACTGTTTCTCTGGCATCAGCCGATAAGGCAAACTTCCCTGCCATGAAACTCACTATTATGGGAGGCGAATTCCCGGCATGGGCCGCCAATAGTAAAAAAGTTCACTGGTCCCTGGGGGCAAGTCATTTCCGATATGATCTGGATGCCGGAAAGCAATTCCAGGACAGTCTTGAAACAGCTAAAAAGAAAGAGAAGGAGCTGAAGAAAACAGAACAAACCAAAGATTCTACGGAGACAGACAAAGACAAAAGCGAGGAGGATAAAAAAGAACCCAGTTTTAAGGCCGAGGAATTCAAAATTAAGATCAGTTATAAAAAACAGCGCCCTCAGGGAAATCTGTTATTGCAAGGTGGCAGGATCATTACCATGAAAGGAGATGAGGTCATTGAGAAGGGAGATATTCTAGTAGAGAATAACAGGATCAAAGCCATAGGGGCCTCTGGGTCTTTAACAGTGCCAGAGGGAACTACCATCATAGATGTTAGCGGCAAAACACTAACTCCCGGATTTGTGGATACACATGCGCATATGTGGCCCAATTGGGGAATCCATAAGAACCAGGTTTGGATGTATTCGGCCAACCTTGCCTACGGGGTTACCACCACCAGAGATCCACAAACCGCCACTACCGATGTGTTGACGTATGCCGATATGGTAGAGGCAGGAATGCTTCACGGGCCACGGGTATACAGTACAGGGCCGGGTGTTGGCTATTGGCGCTATAAGATTACCAGCCTGGATCATGCCAAGGAGGTGCTGAAGCAATACAGTGAATACTACAATACCAAAACCATTAAAATGTATTTGGTAGGGAACAGACAACAAAGGCAATGGATCATTATGGCTGCCAAAGAGTTAAAATTAATGCCTACTACGGAGGGTGGACTCGACTTTAAATTGAACATGACACAATTGTTGGATGGCTATCCGGGTCACGAGCATTCTTTGCCTATTTATCCTATTTACCAGGATGTGGTGAAAACCATTGCGGATTCAAAGATGGCGGTGACACCTACCTTATTGGTGTCCTACGGCGGGCCATGGGCCGAGAATTACTACTATTCCCGGGAGGATGTATGGGGCGACAAGAAATTACAGTATTTCACTCCCTATGAAGAATTAGCAAATAAGTCGAGACGACGGCCGGGATGGTTTATGGATGAGGAACACGTTTTTCAGAAACACGCGATGTTTATGAACGATCTTGTAAAGGCCGGAGGTATTGCCGGTATTGGCAGTCACGGGCAATTGCAGGGACTTGGGTACCATTGGGAACTATGGTCCGTTGCCAGCGGAGGTATGGAGAATCACGATGCTTTAAAAGTGGCTACACTTCACGGGGCCACTGCCCTGGGGCTGGAAACCGATCTTGGAAGTATAGAGGTTGGAAAGCTAGCCGATATCCTGATCATGGCACAGAATCCATTAGACTCCCTGCGGAATACAAATACACTCACTCACGTAATAAAGAATGGCACCGTCTATAATGCGGATAGCCTGGATGAGGTATGGCCGGAAGCAAAGCAAGCAGCACCATTTAACTGGCAGACCAAGAAACCGGTTGGGCTCCCGGGTACGGATAAATAAAGGTAAAAATGAAAAAGGACGTCACTGACGTCCTTTTTCATTTATCGGGAAGTTTCCAGAATAAAATTGGCTACATCTTTTTTGAATTGCTCCATGGAAGGGGGATGTGTGTACATCATATGACCCGCCTCGTAATATTTCATGATTATATTCTCCTTTATCTCCTTGGTAAGTCCCAGGTGATTGATACTGTGTTCTACCCCGTAGAATACCGTTGCGATATCGTATATGCCATTTAGGATCAACACTTTCATATTGGGATCCTTAGACATGGCTTCTGCCATATCTATGCCTGTATTGATGGCGGCTTGTGCTCCCCATCCCTCATTTCCAATGTGGGACCAATCCCATTTAAATCCCTTTCTGTCATAGGCCGAGGTAGCATAGTTCAGTGATTTATCTACTTTCAGGTCACGGTAAAGATAATCCAGGAATCCCGCTGTATAGGCCGGCGAAATGGCATCACTTTGAGGATCGCTATTTCCCTCTTGTGCCAGCAGATCCTGGTTAATGCCTTTAAAACGGGAATCTAAACGGCCAACGAGTTCACCTTCGTCCCTCATAAATTCCGCAAAAAATTCACTGTTGGTAACACGCAGATCCGCTTTCATCCAGTAATCGGTATCTGTGCCTGTGTAGTCAGCTAATTTGGCGGCCACAGTCCTCTTTTCTTCCATATCTATTTGATCCCCTTTAAACAGGGCAGGGGCGTATACATTTTCCGTAAAGGTCCTTAGTTCATTGAGGTATTCATACACATTTTCCGGTTTATTGGTTACTCTCTCATGATACCAGGCGGTAGCTGCATACGTTGGGAAATGTACAATATAAGGGAGGTCGTCATTAGGGGGGAAGATAAGGGTTCGGAGGTCGAAAACTGCCGATACCATGATTACCCCATTCATGGCAATACCATCGCCCAATAATTTGTTCATCAGCCCCGCATTCCTGAAGGTGCCATAGCTTTCGCCAAGGAGGTATTTAGGACTGTTCATACGGTCATTTTCTATGAGGAACTGTTTTATAAAAAGCGATAGACTATTGATATCCTGATCTACTCCCCAAAAATCCTTGAATTCCGCCTTCCCTAAAGGCACACTTAGTCCGGTTCCAACCGGATCTATCATGACCAGATCGGCCACATCCAGAATAGAATAGTTGTTGTTAACCAGTTGATAAGGTGCCGCTGGAGTATAGTCCGGGTCCTTTACTACGATACGTTTTGGCCCTAAAATACCCATGTGTAGCCAGAAAGAGGAAGATCCCGGACCGCCATTGTAAGCAAATACAATGGGTCGTTTCCTGGTATTTAGTTCTCGTTTGTCTCCCTTGGTATAAAACGTATGTCCCATAAGGGCCAAGGGTTTATTATTTTCATCGCGTATCTGGAAGGTCCCCGCCTGGGCAGTCAGATAAATGGTCTTTCCATTGATGACCACGCTTTGCATGGTGGTGGATACCTGTGCTTTCGGCACCGTATCTTGCTCCGTCTGAGCGTATGCCAGTCCAATAAATAAAAGGGTAATGGAGGTTATCAAGGTTCTCATACTAGGTTTGTTTTAGTTATTAATTGTATTCTCACAAGGTGGTTAATCCTTGAGGATCTCTTTGAAGGACCTGTTACTCTTTACCCAATCGATCCTTGGCGAAGGGTAATAGTTTACGTTCATCATATCCAGAAATGGCGTCTGATTAGCGAGTCGCACTCTGAAATTTTCCCAGTCTCTGTTCTCCTCCTGGCTCCAGCTTAATTCAGAATACCCAATGACCCTCGGAAAGGCCAGATATTCCAATTCTTCCATATTACTAATGGTTTCGGACCATAAAGGAGCTTCTACCCCCAGGATCATTTCTTTGGGGATCTGATCTACATAGGTTTCCGGGGTCCAGACATAAGCGGTGTCTACAGGGATATAAGCCGCCCAATGCAATCCATGTTTAGACAGCGTATCGTACTGCATATCCAAATAGGATTTTTTAGCGGGAGAGAGGATCACCTTCATGCCTTTATCAATGGCCGATCTTGCATTGCGTTCATTATCCCAGAATTGGGCAATAGAAGTACTATCCAAATCGGCCTGGGCCACTTCATCCCATCCTATCATTTGCTTCCCGTGCTTTTGAACGATCTTTTCTACCTTATTTACAAAGTAGAGGTAATCTGCTTTTTTGGTGGCGTGACTTTCATCTCCCCCAATATGAAAATACGGACCGGGTGTTATGGCGCTTATTTCACGGACCACATCATCTATAAAAGCGTAGACGGTATCTTTTCTGGTATCGAAGGTACTAAAGCCAACACGGGTTCCCTGATACAATTGTGGTGTCTTCCCGTTGCCATTCAAAATTGGATAAGAGACCGAGGCCGCATTGGTATGGCCAGGCATATCTACTTCAGGAACAATCATCATATAGCGAGCCGCTGCATAGGCTACGATCTCTTTGTAATCCTCCTGGGTAAAAAATCCTCCTGCCTCACCACCTACTTCGGTGCTGCCGCCTATCTCTGTTAACCTGGGCCAGGATTTGATTTCAATCCGCCATCCCTGATCATCCGTAAGGTGGAGATGCAAGACGTTAATTTTGTAATACGCCAGTAGTTCAATGTATTTCTTTACATCCTCTACAGAAAAAAAATGTCTGGCCACGTCTAACATAGAACCACGGTATTCAAAATTTGGATGATCTTCTATACTACCTGTAGCTATGGGCCAAATAGGGTACTCCGCTAAGGTGTCATTGCTGATCTCCGGGATGAGTTGTCTGATGGTTTGTATACCTCTGAAGGCTGCTTTTGCAGAAGGTGCTTCCAAAATTAAAGAATCCCTTTTGATTGAAAGCCTATACGCTTCGTCATTGGGCCAGGATGTATTTTGTTGTTGGAGAAGGTAAATAACTGCTTCTTTTTCCTCCCCTTCGATATCATTTGTTGCCAGGCGAAGTCCGGTTTTTTCCGCGATCTTGTCTGTCAGGTAATTGGCTACATTGACGAGGTCTCCATCAACCGGATTCGTCACAACCCGGGTATATTGATCTAATTTGAATGCGCTATTGGTGGCGACCGTTGTGCTGGGCATAGGGATAAGATATTCGCTGCTCAGATCTGTTTGAGGCATGGAAATGTCTTTTGGAGGCGCCTCACATCCCACACTTACAAGCATGTACAGCACTCCAATAATATTAGCCAAACTGTTGTTCCTGATATTCATATTAAATTAGTTTAGAAAAGGTTTGATCGCCTCGTACCAGAGGTCATATCCCCTTTGATTCATATGTAAGCCATCTTCAATAAATAAACTTTCATCAATAGCTCCGTTCTGCAGCATATTATCCCACACATTCACAAAGTAGAGTTGAGAAGTATTTTCTGCAAGTTTTTTAAATTTTTTGTTCAGTCTTTGGTAGCGTTTTTTCAGATGCCATCTTACGATGCTCGGTTTGGCTGAGATAAGAACGATCTGCGTATTGGGATACTGTCGCCAAATGGAATCGATGACCTTTTTGGTTGTTCGGATGATCCTTGCCGGATATTTTTTAAAAATAAGGTCGTTGTCGCCCTCATAGATAAAGACTTTTTTTGGTTGATAGCTCAACACCAAAGGTTGAATATATTCTAGAAGATCGCTCGTCTGAGAACCCCCAAAACCTGTATTTAGCACCTGGTAATCAGGGAAAAGATCTTCAAGACCTTCCCATAGCCGAACGCTTGAACTACCGGTAAATACAATGGTTTCCCGGTTTTGATCCCAAATACTATCACTGCGTTGGGCAATTAGCGCCACTTCTTCACTAAAATCCTCTGGTATTTGTGCATTGCTTATGAGGAAGCAGAACACGGAGAGAATTAGAAAATATGTACGATTTTGTAGAACCATTTGCTAAACCGAAAACTACTTATTTAGTGGGTGTAATGATCTTTTCGGCGATCCCCCAGTCGTAAAAGCGTTCAATCCAAGTATCGGATGGAAGATCTTGTTTTTTCATCCCAAATCCGTGACCGCCTTTGGAATACATATGGAGTTCAGCTGTTTTACCGGCAGTTAACCAGGAATTATATAGTTCGATGCTTCCACTTGCAAGCCCCAAAGGATCATCCGAGGCGCAAATAACCAGCATCAGCGGTGCATTTTCGGAAGCTTTCTGCACCGGCATAGCTGAGGTCCACGAATACACGGGAACAATAAAATCAGGACGGTTAGCCCCCATGGCATTATACGCAACCCCCTGGGTCACGGCTCCACCTGCAGAGAATCCCATAAATCCAATTTTATTTTGGTCAACGCCTAAGGTCGCGGCGTTCTCGCGGACGTATTTCACGGCTGTAAGGCCATCGGCCACAGAGTAAGGCATTACGGCACCTATCATTTTTTTAAATTCCTCTAGATTATTGCTGCTGGTCTCATTCAGCTCTTGTACGCCATCTTTCTCCGTGGGTACCAATCTGTACTTCAGGACAAAGGCAGTTATTCCTTTTTCATTCAACCATCTTGCTACCATGTTACCCTCAGATTCTATGCTCAGGGCGTATAATCCTCCTCCTGGTGCTATTACTACGGAGGTGCCATTCGCAATAGCTGCATCTGGTCTGAACACTTCCATGGTTGGACTCGAAACATTGCAAACCACCTCCGTGTTCCAAATTTCTGAAAAGAAGGCTTTTTCTTCCCCTATCCATTCCACATTTTCCGGACGCTCATGGGGCAAGGAGATGATCTCTTGTGCGTTTATACTTAGGACAAACATTAGGGAGATGAGAAATAGGATGGGTTTCTTCATGGATATTATATTAAGCTTATTGTAATGAAGCTCTAAAATAGGAAATATTCTTATGTCTTAAAGACCTGGGCCACTTCTATATTTTAAAATTATAGTACATTTAGAATTACAACTAACCAACTTTTAATGAATCGGACTACTAGCTGTTCATTCCTGCTATTTGTGTTTTGCGGTCTGTCTCTTTCTGCACAAGGAACGGTGATAACCTTTGAAGGCGATCGGCCAAGTATGAAGGCGAACAAAATTGAAGCCGCTCCGGAAATAGATGGAGACGTACTGAACGACGAACTCTGGCAGGCTATAGCGCCCTACGGAAATCTAATACAGGTGCAACCTAATTTTGGCTATCCGGCCAGTGAGCAAACAGATATTCGTATTGCTTATACCGATGACACCTTTTTCCTTTCTGTGGTTTGCTATGATGCCAGGCCTAAAGAATTAGTAGTGTCCGATGCCAAGAGAGATGCTGATCTGGACAATACCGATGCGTTTATCTTCATCCTGGACACTTATAAGGACGGACAGAATGGTTTTATTTTTGGCACCAATTCACAAGGCGTGGAATACGATGCCCAGGTAGACAATGAAGGACAAGGAAATTTTAACGCTAACCGCCAGCAAGGGGGCACCATCGGTGGTTTTAACCTAAACTGGGATGCCAGTTGGCAGGTAGAAACCAAAGTTGGAGAATTTGGATGGAGTGCAGAGTTTGCCATTCCCTTACGCACCATTCGTTTCCAGGCCGGCAAAGACTGGGGGATCAACTTTAGAAGAAATATCCGAAAGTCGAACGAGATTGCCTACTGGGCACCCATCCCCCTTGGGTTTTCCATCAACAGACTGTCTTTGGCGGGTAGCTTAACCAACCTTGATCTGAGAAGCCCCGGTAACTTAAAGATAATTCCCTACGTACTGGGCAGATTTGAGAAGGATTATGAACAAACAGATCCCAGCGTGGACTTTAGTCCGGATGCCGGGGGAGATATTAAATATAGTATTACCCCCAGTTTAACGCTCGATTTAACCTACAATACAGATTTTGCCCAGGTAGAGGTAGATGATCAACAGGTGAATCTGGATCGTTTTAATTTGTTCTTTCCAGAAAAGCGGGCATTTTTTCTCGAAAACGCAGGCTTGTTCAGTGTGGGAAGCCCCGGTGAAGTAGATCTCTTTTTTAGCCGAAGAATAGGAATTGGGACCCAAGGATCACTGGTGCCTATAATTGGAGGGGGCCGATTATCAGGAAAACTCAACAGAACCAATGTGGGATTGCTCTCCATGTTCACGGAAGATGTCGCAGAAGCAGGCATAGAAAAGAACAATTTTAGCATGGCCAGAGTAAATCATGAGTTCAAAGGCAGGACAGCTTTGGGAGCTGTTTTTATTAATCGTGCCGGACTTGATGATAGCAACGATTTTAATCGTACGGCGGCCATTGACGGGAAATTGGGTTTGGGAAACAAAGCGCGTTTATCTGGCTTTTATGCACGCACCTATGACCCTAATGACACCCTCAATGCACATGCGTATAAATTACAGGCCGATTATTTATGGAACAACCTGGAAATGCGACTCGCCTATACGGAAGTAGGGCAGGGGTTTAATCCTGAGGTAGGATTCTTGCTGAGATCTGCTTTCCGAAAGCCAGAGGCGCTGGTGTTATATCGCTTCAGACCTAAAAATGCAGATTCCAGGATCCTGGAATTACGACCTCATGTATCCTATAGAGGTTATTGGAACTTTGACGGATTTCAGGAGACAGGCTTTTTACACCTGGATAACCACTGGGAGTTTAAAAGTGGCCTTGAGATACACACAGGTATGAATTTTACAACAGAAGGGGTGGTGAATCCTTTTGAGATCTCTGAGAACGTTATTGTACCTGCCGGCACCTATGACCATACGGAAGCACAAATAGTTTTTTTTACCAACAGGAGTAAACCACTTTCCATTAATGTTCGTTCTGTTATGGGTGGATCTTTTGGCGGTTCACGCTATTTAAACAGTGGTACACTAAGTTACCGGCAGGGGGATAATTTTAATATAGACCTTAGTTATCAGAACAATCGTTTTGAATTGCCCGGAGGAAGCTTTACCGCCAATATTCTGCGAACCCAGCTCTCCTATGCCTTTACCCCGAGTATCTATCTCCAGGGTCTTATACAGAACAACACAGTGGCAGATCTATGGGCGGTGAATCTGCGCTTTAGCTGGTTGCAAAGGGCCAATACAGGCCTGTTTGTTGTGTACAACCACAACTTACGGGAAGGGGACCCGCTTAATAATAGCCTTATCATAAAGTACACCCTAATATTCGATCTGGTAAAATAACGTAACAGCTTATTCCTTAAGCTCCGGATACGCGATCTTTTCACTGATCTCGGGAACATTTCCCAGGTAGTCTTTGCCCCTTAATTTGCGAACGGTATGGGCCTCTAATTCTTCTTCCGGGGAGGAATGGATCAGCTCCTGGATGGCTTTTTCATCTACTTCGTCTTCCACAGGGATCAACCACTTCTCTTTCATGTCTGCCTGTAGGATCAACGGCATTCTGGGTCCCTCCAGTTTAGGGTTGTTATGGATTCTGGCCATCAAAGGATTGCCCTCAGTGGTTACAATACTGAAGCTGTTGAGGTATTCCCCGGTATCGGGTTCTTTCCACCTGTTCCATAGTCCGGCCAACACCAGAGGTTCTTTATCCTTTCTTTGTATAAAATAGGGAAAGGTCTTGCCTTTAAAATGATGATGTTCGTAAAACCCATCCACATATATCAGGCATCTGTGATATTTGGCTGCCGTTCTGAAAGAGGGCTTTTCAAAGATGGTCTCTCCACGAGCATTGAGGGTATTGTTCCAGATCTTTTTTTTCTGATCCTCATCCTTTACCCAGTGGGGTATCAGACCCCAGATAGCTACTTCGGGCATTGCGGGATCTTCTTCCGTGTAGATCAGAAGTTTTGGGTGTTGAAATCCTGAAGCATGGTAGAGAGGAAGGTCTGTTAATGGAGCTAATTTTTGTTCAATTTCCCTTATTGCGATCTCATCACCGTATTGCCTGGCGCGTTTGAGCTGGGCCTCTAAACTTGCTTTAATGTCATAACACATGTGCAGCTAATGAACTAAGTATTTAGTACTTCTTTTACTCTTTGAGGTAAAAAGGGCAGATGCCTTAATTTTTTTCCCGTTAGATCCAGGAATGCATTGGCAATGGCGCAGGCCACCAATGGCGTCCCTGATTCTCCCACTCCTTGTGGAGATCCGGTAGATGGTATCAGAGCAGTTTCTACACTATCAGGGATATCTTCCATTCGCAGCATCTGATAATCATTAAAGTTCGATTGCTGCACTTCCCCGTTCACTATGGTTATCTGTTCGGTTAATACACTTCCTATTCCCATAAGAATACCCCCTTCTATCTGGGCTATCACATTGTCTGGTTGAATAATGATACCCGCGTCATGGGCACTCCAAAAATGATGCACCCTTATTTTTCCAGTAGCCTGGTCTAGTGAAATTTCACAGATACCAGAACTTAAGGTGCCACTCCTTTCCAGAAAGGCTACCCCTCTACCTCGGCCACTTTTCCTTGGGCCAAACCAATTTGCCATACCCGCTACTTTTTCAAGAGTAGCCAGGGCATTGGGGGCATTGACCATCAATTTTCGCCTCAGTTCCAAAGGATCTATCTTTTGACCCTGAGCAACTTCATCCAGCATACATTCAATGGCAAATTTATTAGGACCATGGCCTACGGCCCTCCAGTGTTTTAGTCTTATTCCATGGTTGGCTTCCCGCCACTCGGCATACTGATTCGGGATGTTGTAATGCTCATTTTTTATGCCACTAGCCACAAGGTTCCCGCCATCACCTACCACAAAATGGGAAAAGGCAGTAATGTTGCCATTGGTATCAGTGGCAGCCTTAAGACGCTGTAGGGTTAATGGCCTGAAGGCCCCGTATCTTATATCATCTTCACGAGTCCACATTAGTTTCACTGGCCTAGCCGGTATTTCTTTGGCCATAAGGGCACATTCGGTTACAAAATCTGTCATGCTTCTACGACCAAATCCACCACCCAGGTATTGTAAATGGATGTTAACATTCTCCGGAGGAATTCCTAAAATCTGGGGAACACCCAATTTAGAATCGAATCCCTGTTGACTGCCTACCCATACCTCTGCGTTTTGCAGATCGGCAGACACCTTCACTATAGCGTTAAGAGGTTCCATTTGTGCATGGTATATATAGTCATTCTTAAAATCTGCCTCATATAGGTTTGCTGCTTTTTTAAAGGCTGTAGCTACCGTACCTATTTCTGTAAGGACCCTTCCTGCTTCCTTTTCATCAAGCATCTTTTCATAATCTTCATAGATCTCCTGGGAATTAAAACCCGAGGCAAGGGAAGGTTCCCAGTTAATTTGCAATTGTCTTTTTGCCTCTAAAGCTTGCTCCAGTGATGATGCCAATATTCCTATTGCATACTCTAAGGTCACTACTTTAAGAATCCCGGGGAGACTTGTAATGGCAGATTCATTCTGAAGGGATGGTTTTGCTCCATGCCGTTTTCCGCGTTCCAATACCGCAAATACCATATCCTCCATGGCAATATCCATCGTAAATTGGGCGGAGCCGTCTACCTTTTGAGGAATTTCCTTTCTTGGAAGATCTTTACCAATTAATCGGTAGGTTGAAGGATCTTTAAACTGAGCTTCCGTAAATTCTGGCAAAGATTCCGGAATTTTCAGCGTGGGTACCAGGGCCCCATAACTAATTTTTCTCTTGTCTTCTTTGTGCAGTACGTATCCCTCTTCTGTAGTAAGCATTTCCAGAGGTACCTGCCATTGTTCAGCGGCATTTAACATCAAAATATATCGGGCCTGTGCTCCGGCCTTTCTCATTATCGGATAATATCCTTTGGTTACCCTACTTCCTGCAGAAAGCATAATTTTTCCATTATTACCCCAACCTTCAGAACCGTATATGGCCGATTCCTGCGGAGAGAATTCCACCCGAACATTCGCCCAGGAGGCGTCCATTTCTTCTGCAAAAATTGCGGGTAGCGAGGTCATGGAACCCTGTCCCATTTCAGCAGCGGGATTCAAAATGGTGATTTCTCCATCTTCATTGAGTTGAACCCAGGGAGTAAGTTTATGTTTTTGGAGTTGCTCCGCTACTTCTTTAGAATCCCGGCATGCCAGGAAGGTTGGCAACATTCCGGAAATACCAATAAAGAGTGTAGCGCCTGTGGTTGATCTAAGAAATTGTCGGCGGTTTATCTGAGAAGAATGTGGCTTATTCTGTTTCATGATCAGGAATTCATTTGCTTGTTAGATGCTATTTCAATGGCTTTTACGATCCGCATATAGGTGCCGCAACGACAAAGGTTGCCGTTCATATAGGATTTAATATCTTCTCTGGAGGGCGATGAATTCTGTTCCAACAGGGCAACTGCCTGCATGATCTGACCACTTTGACAATAACCACATTGGGGTGCTTGTGCCTCTATCCAGGCCATTTGGACTGGATGTGTACCATCTTCTGAGAGTCCTTCTATAGTTGTGATCTCCTGGTTTTGATCAATACCGGAAAGAGGAATTGTGCATGCCCTGACTGGTTGACCTGCCATATGTACCGTGCAGGCCCCGCATTGGGCTATTCCGCAACCGTATTTTGTACCGGTAAGGCCCAGATGTTCCCTCAAGACCCAAAGAAGTAAGGCTCCTTCATCTGCCTCAACCTCATGTTTCTTCCCGTTAATTTTTAGCGAATAAGATTTCATAACTTTCAACGATTTTCATGGTTAAACTACCGAAAAAGAGCCTATTAGAAAGGGGTATGAGGCGTAAATTCCCCGCAAAATCTGCAGGCTCAAAAAAAATCTAATCTGCTTTCCAACCAGGCCCTTTTACAAATCGGCCCGGCAAAGCTCCTGTGTGTTCGCCATCAGTCAATACGGGCACGCCATTGACCAGCACATGCACCATCCCGGTGGCGTATTGGTGAGGCTCCTTAAAGGTAGCATTATCGGTAATACTATCTGCATCAAAGACCACCACATCTGCATAATACCCCTCTTGCAGGGCACCTCTTTTCTTTAGTTTCAGATTAGTAGCAGGCAGGGTTGTTAATTTATAAATGGCTTCTTCCAGAGAGATCACTTTTTCTTCCCTTACAAAATGTCCCAGCAGACGGGCAAAGGAGCCATAAGCTCTGGGGTGGGTGCTCTGTTCTAAAAATACCCCCTCATTGGTGTAGGAACCGGCATCTGAACAGATAGACATATACGGAAGGGCCAGTTTCTTTTTGATATTCTCTTCAGACATGGAAAAATACACTACCTGAATCCTGCTATCATCTTCATTAATAAGGTCGGCTACAGTTTCTCTGGCCGTTTTACCTCGTTCTGCTGCTACGTCTGCCAGTGTTTTTCCGATGAGGGATCGCAGTTCTTTGTTCTTAAAACCCACCAGAAGGATGTTTTCCGGAGGCACGTGAAAGTCGATCTCTGCAATCATCCTTTTCCGCTTTGCAGGCTGTGCCATCAGGGCGATGGTACTGCTGTGCCCGCCTTCCTTGGCCCAGGCCGGTAAGAGAACATTAAGCCCTGTAGAACTCGCATTGTACATATACATATCTGTAGTGATAGCCAGTCCCTTTGCTCTGGCATTATTCACCATGGTGATGGCACTATCCAGCAAGTGCCAGTTGGCGGTGCCCGATGCTTTAAAGTGATAGATCTCTGCGGGCAGTGCGGCTTCTTCAGAAATCGTGATCAACTCTTGTACAGCCTCTAGTAATCCTCCTTCTTCATCCCGGATATGGGAAATATACATACCATTATATTTAGAGACAACCTTTGCCAATGCTGTAATCTCAGGGGTTTGTGCATGGCCACTAGGCACGTATATAAGAGAGGTAGAAAGTCCCACAGCACCCTCCTGCATGGCTTGTTCCACCAGTGCCTCCATCTGTGCCAATTCTTCTTCGGTAGGTACCCTGTTCTCATACCCCATGACATATTCACGAACGGTACCGTTTCCTACAAAGGACGCAATATTGGTAGAGACCCCTTTTTCTTCCATAAAATTGAGATAGCCACCCAGGGTATTCCAGGAAATATCATAGGTAATGCTCTGTTGTCCTTCCTTCATTTCTTTGGCCATGATCTCATTTAAAGGGCCCATAGAATGACCTTCACCCATTACTTCCAGGGTTACCCCCTGGCGGATATCGCCCTGTGATCTGCCGTCTTCGATGAGGGAAACATTGGCCCAGCTCAGCATATTGATAAAGCCAGGAGCTACAGTGAGTCCACTCGCGTCAATTTCCACCACGCCCATGGCATCTTCAAGGTTCCCAATGGCCGCAATGGTATCGGCATTGATCCCAACATCACCTGTAACCCCTTTTGTCCCTGAACCATCGAGAACATAGCCGTTTTTTATTAAAATATCATAGGTGGCAGGGGAGGAGCAACTACATAACAGACTTAAAAAGAAGAGTAGTTGAAGGAGTGAAGATCGATTCATATAGCAGGATTTAAGGAGATTAGACCCATCAGAAAATTCTGGAGTGGTTCTTAAAAATACTCCAAAAAATGGGTACTCCCAAAACTTTCATCTTTGTACTTTTGCGCAAAAGTATTCCTATGAATTCGCGAGAGGATCAATTAAAAGCGGTAGACCGTCTGCTCACCATCATGGATGAGTTACGCGCCCAATGCCCCTGGGATCAAAAGCAGACCATGCAAAGTCTGAGACACCTTACCATAGAGGAGACCTATGAATTAGGAGACGCCATTTTAGACGGGGACCTGCAGGAGGTAAAAAAAGAATTGGGTGATCTTTTGCTCCATATTGTTTTTTATGCAAAAATTGGCGCTGAAACCGGGGATTTTGATATCGCAGATGTCAGTAATTCTATATGTGATAAACTCATACACAGGCATCCCCATATTTACGGTGGTGTGGAAGTAGCCGATGAGGAAGAAGTAAAGCGGAATTGGGAAAACATCAAATTGGCTGAAGGAAAGACTAGCGTTCTCGAAGGTGTTCCTGCCAGTTTGCCGGCACTTGTAAAGGCCAATAGGATACAGGACAAGGTAGCCGGAGTGGGATTCGACTGGGAGAAACCCGAACAAGTATTCCAAAAACTGCAGGAAGAATTGGGGGAACTACAGGAGGAGATCGATAACGGAACAGAGGAGCGGATAGAGGCAGAGTTTGGGGATGTATTGTTTTCCATGGTGAACTATGCCCGCTTCTTAAAGATCAATCCGGAAAACGCATTGGAACGAACCAATAAGAAATTTATAAAACGCTTCTCTTATTTAGAGGCTAAGGCCAAAGAAGCCGGGAAATCACTTAAGGAAATGACCCTGGCCGAAATGGATGTTCACTGGAACGAAGCAAAGCGGTTGTAAAAAAAGACACTGTTGTTAACACGCTACACAAAAGAATTTAGATATAACATACGGCTCTCGGTCCCTGTGATCTTAGGGATGCTGGGACATACCTTTGTGGCCTTCGCAGACAACATTATGGTAGGACAGTTAGGTACGGCAGAGTTGGCTGCGGTATCCCTGGGTAATAGTTTTGTATTTATTGCCATGTCCCTGGGAATCGGTTTTTCTACTGCGATAACGCCGCTAGTGGCCGAAGCAGATGGGGCAGGGAATAGGGAAGATGGGAAAAAGGCCCTTAAGCACGGCCTGGTCCTCTGTACCTTCCTTGGGTTTTCTCTCTTTGGCCTTATTCTGTTGATTAAGCCCTTGATGTATATGATGGATCAGCCCCCGGAAGTGGTGGTCCTTGCCATTCCGTATCTAGACCTTGTGGCATTCTCCCTGGTACCTCTGATCATGTTCCAAGCCTTTAAACAGTTTTCGGAAGGTCTGTCACAGACCAAATACCCGATGTATGCTACCATTATTGCAAATGTGCTGAATATTGTGCTTAATTATCTCTTGATATTTGGTTCTTTTGGTTTCCCAAAAATGGGAATTATAGGAGCTGCCATAGGTACTCTGATCTCCAGGATAGTGATGCTCATTTTTATTTGGGCTCTCTTAAATAAAAAGAAGAAGTTTCATTTCTATGTTACGGGCTTTAATTTTAAGAGCCTGGAACGAAAGGTAATGCAGAAGATCGTCAACCTTGGTTTTCCTTCTGCCCTACAGATGTTTTTTGAAGTAGCCATTTTTACGGCTGCTATCTGGTTAAGCGGGGTGTTGGGGAAAAACCCCCAGGCAGCCAATCAGATCGCTTTAAACCTAAGCAGTATGACGTTTATGTTTGGCATGGGCTTGGGAGTAGCTGCCATGATACGGGTGGGAAATCAGAAAGGCCTTAAGAACTTTACTGAATTACGCCGTATTGCACAGTCTATTTTCTTTCTTACTTTTTTAGTGGAAATTGGTTTTGCGGCACTTTTCCTCCTATGCAGATATTGGTTCCCCACCATCTATTTGGATGTAGACGATCTTACTAATCAGTTAGACAATATGGAAGTGATAGGGTTGGCGGCAGAGTTATTACTGGTAGCTGCTTTCTTCCAGATCTCGGATGGTTTGCAGGTGGTGATCCTCGGTGCTTTGCGCGGCCTGCAGGATGTAAAGATCCCCACAGCCATTACCTTTATTGCCTACTGGATGATCGCCTTTCCTATCAGCTACTACCTGGGATTACATACGGAATTAAAAAGTACGGGGATTTGGATAGGTCTGCTTTCCGGATTAACGGCTTCAGCGATTATGTTGTATCTTCGATTTAATTATTTAACCAAAAAATTAGCCATGGAGTCCGCCATAAAATTGGCTTAGTCGTGGTAATAAATACTTTCTATGGAGCTACCTAAATTTTTAATGGGCGACAATACGGACCATCCCTCCGCCATCTTTGTAATCCATACAGAATATCCCATGTTTGTCATCAATCTTGAGAACGATGAGGTAGAATGGCTGGAGGAATTTACGCAAGAAGATGAAAAGGATCTTGCCTCTGAAGCAAGAGACCTTATAGAAGCCGCCAATAAATTTTATGACCGGGAAATAGCACGATACGATTCATAATACCTTGGAAGAACTTCTCCACATAGACAAAGAGATTTTTGTATTTCTGAACAATTTGGGTTCTCCTGCCTGGGATGGTTTCTGGTTGTTTATGACCAATAAATGGAGTTCCGTTCCCCTGTATCTGCTATTGTTGATTCTTGCCTATCGCAGGCTCGGATCCAAAAAAACACTTTTACTATTGGTAAGTATTGCGCTGCTGATTACCGTGAGTGACCAGCTTTCCAATTTTTTTAAACTGGGAGTAGGCAGATCCAGGCCATGCTATGATCAAAATCTCGACGGACTGATCCGATTAGTGAAGGCAAGCTGTGGGGGTAAATTTGGCTACTATTCTGCCCACGCCTCTAATTCGTTTGCGATCGCAGTTTTCTTTATGCATTTTTTCCGGAAATCTCATAGAACGTTGGCCGGCTTGCTTTTACTCTGGGCCCTTTTCGTTAGCTATAGCAGGATCTATGTGGGGGTTCATTTTCCGCTAGATGTAGTTTCAGGTGCGCTGGCGGGCTCTTTGATGGGATGGCTTTTTTACCGTTTGTATATCTTAACCCAAGACCGGCTGCATCTATGATCTCGAACCTGCGGTACTGGAGTTTACTGATCCTCATTCTGTTGGCCTATTTGGCAGGGATGTTTGTCACTCTTTTTGAAAACGATTCTGCCCAATTCGCCGTGATGGCCATGCGAATGGTGCAGGAAAACGACTTGCTCAGTCTGTTTAAAGGGCCTGAAGAATATCTGGACAAGCCTCATATGCATTATTGGCTTGCGGCTATCTGCTATAAACTCTTTGGGATCCATGATTGGGCCTACCGTGTCCCAGCCATTCTTGCCTCTTTATTAGGGGCCCTGAGCACCTACGGCCTGGGTAAGTTATTGTATAATAAGAATGTTGGGAAGTTGTCGGCCCTTATTTTTCTGACCGCCCAAACCATCGTGCTTTCCAATATAGATGTACGTACGGATGCTGTACTCACCGGGTTCACGGTATTTGCTATATGGCAGTTAGCACGTTATATTGAAACAGGCAAGTTGGTATCTTTGTTACTGGGGGCATTGGGAGCTGGAATAGCCTTTTCTACAAAGGGTCAGATCGCTTTGCTGGTCATTGGGCTGCCGCTGTTTTGTCATGTGGCTTATACGGGCAAATGGAAGGCCTTATTTAACTGGAAAGTGATCATTGCCCTGGGGGTTTTTGTCCTGACCATCAGTCCGATGCTTTATGCCTATTATCTGCAATTCGATTTGCATCCTGAAAAAGTAATCAGGGGACGTGCTAATAGAAGCGGAATTCTTTTTATTTTTTGGGAACAAAGTTTTGAACGCCTCAGTGGGGAAGGGGTAGGGAAGAACAGCAGCGACTATTTCTTCTTCTTCCACACCTTTCTATGGGTATTTCTCCCCTGGACAATTATTGGAATTATTGCCTATTATACTCAATTGCGGTCATTTATTAAGATGCACTTCCGCAGAAATTCCAAACAGGAATTATTGACGGTGGGTGGCATAGGCCTGCTGTTTATCATCATCAGTTTTGCCCAGTTTAAACTGCCCCACTATCTCAACATTCTTATTCCCTTATTTGCCATCCTTACGGCGGCCTACCTGGTTTCCCTGAAAAAGCGCGGTAAGACCAAAGCCCTGAATCTGTTGCTGGCCGGGCAGTATGTGGTGTTGGGCCTTGTTTTTACGGGTACGGCCCTGATCTGTTTTTACGTCTTTGAATGGAATACCTGGCTGGAGTACTTACCCTTGTTTTTAGGATATGCCATTGTGGCCTTTTTTATTGTAAAGAAAGAAGCCCCTTTTATCCGTATCGTAACTATCACAGCCCTGGCTTCCGTACTGCTGAATGCCGTTTTAAATCTGCATTTCTATCCGGAGTTATTAAACTATCAGGGAGGATCTTCTATGGCCGCCATTATAGAAGATAAAGACATTCCCGTAGATCGCATTTATAAAATTTCTGAAAGGCATAGCTGGGCACTCGATTTCTATAACCAATATCCGGTGCGTATAGCTACGCCCAATGAGTTACGCGACCTAAATAATATCTGGATCTATGCCACAGAAGAAGAACTAAAGCTACTCTCAATGGCCGGTATATTTTGGGACCAGGAATACAAAGCAAACCAATTCAGGATCACCAGGCTGCAGGGAAAATTTTTAAACCCGACAACACGTCCATCGGTCATAAACAATGTATACCTGCTGCACAAACAATAAGCAATGCCCTAGGAGCTTGTTTCTAAACGTGGTTTTCTAAAGTGAAACCATAGGCCGCCAAGGGATACAAGCGCGGTGATCATAAAAAAGAGCATGCTGATCCCCACAGAAACATCTTCCTGCAATCCCAGCCAAAGTGCGCCATAGAGGAAGACCAGTTCTCTGCTGCCAATCCCCCCGATGGTTAATGGAAGCACGGAAACAATAGATGAGATAAGGAATATAAAAAGATATTCGACGGTAGATACCTCAATCTTCAGGGCCTGTAAAATCATCAGTACACATCCCAACTGTGCCAGCTGCACCAAGGCAGACAGCCCGTTAGATTTCCAGAAAACTGGCAGGATATATCCAAAGAACCGGCTTTGAAGTCCCCAGAAAATAAGCACACTTAAAGGAATACACAGCCAAAACATCCATTGAAACGGGCGTAGGGTTGGGTCTTTTAGCGTAAGGCCCAGGATACAGGCAAAAACGAAGAGCAACAACATTCCGCTTAACCGATCTAATAGCAGCACTGCTACTACTTTTTTGGTAGGTACCTCAAACTGTTTTTTTACATAATACCCCTTATAGGCATCACCCCCTATACCTC
>NZ_JBATLB010000086.1:0-8385 GCF_049669965.1 Muriicola sp.
ACCCCCCTCAATTTGGCAGAACATAAAATACATGGTGCAATTTCAGTTTGGCTATATGTACGCCCGTTACTTTATGTGGAATTTCGTTGGGAAACAAGATGATCTGCAGGGACGTTACAATGGCAATGGAGAATGGTTGAGTGGTATAGGTTTTATAGACAGTATACGACTGGGGAGCCAGGAAAACCTACCCAGGGATATCCTCGAGAACAAAGGACGTAATACCTATTTTTTCCTGCCGTTACTATTAGGGATCATTGGCCTGGTGTTCCAGATATCAAAAGATCCAAAACAATTCTGGGTGCTTTTTGTGTTTTTTATCTTCACCGGGATCGCCATACAGTTCTATACCAACCCTTATATCTTTCAACCCCGTGAAAGGGATTATTCGCTGGTAGGTTCATTCTACATCTTTGCGCTTTGGATAGGGCTTGGGGTTTATGGCCTCTATGAAGAGTTTAGCAAATTTCTCAAACCTAAGGTTTGGGCACCTGCGATCACCCTGGTCTGTTTATTAGCGGTCCCGGGCGTAATGGCATATCAAAACTGGGATGATCACGACAGATCCGGGCGGTATACGGCTCGCTCGGCTGCAAAGGCCTATTTAGATTCCTGTCAGGAAGAAGCGGGCGCTATGCTATTTACCATTGGAGACAATGACACCTTTCCTTTGTGGTATGTTCAAGAAGTGGAGGGGTATAGAAATGATGTACGGGTTATCTGCACCAGCCTTTTTGCAACAGACTGGTATGTAGATCAAATGAAACGAAAGGCCTATCGCAGTGAACCTATTCCGTCCCAGTTAAGTCATGATCTGTACCGATATGGAAACAGAGATGTGATTTACTATCAGGGCATCACAGACAAACGATGGGATATTAAGGATTTTATGAATTGGATAGCGAGCAATAATCCGCAGACAAAGCTGGGATCGTTGTTAGAGAAACAAGGAGCCGACCTCAGCGGGTACTCAGAAAGTACGTTAGACCTTGTATACTATCCTACCAATAAAATCAGGATTCCTGTAAACAAAAAAAATGTACTGGAATCTGGCCTGGTAAAGGAAAAGGATTCGGCTTTGATCGTAGATTATATTGATATTGATCTACCACAGGCACTTCCAAAAAACCGCATCATGATGCTCGATATCATGGCAAATAACGATTGGAAACGACCAATCTATTTTTCGGGCGGTAGTTTTGACAAGGCAGAATACATATGGATGAAAGACTATCTTCAGTTAGAAGGTCTGACCTATAAACTGGTCCCTATCAAAACACAAAACCGAAGCTCTTATGAAATGGGGCGTATAGACACGGAAGAAATGTACAGGATCGTAAAAGGATGGGATTGGGGAAATTCCGGGAGCCCGGATATTTATCACGATCCTCAGACAAGAACTCAGGGTCTTTCGTTCCGAAGTAATCTGGCCCGTTTGGTAGAGGCATTGATCAACGAAAATAAAATAGACAAGGCCAAAGAGATCATAGACCTTACCATAGAGAATTTACCGGTAGACAAATACGGCTTTTATACCTTTGTGGAACCATTCCTGGATGGGTATTACAAAGTAGGTGAAACTGAAAAAGCCAGAGCACTGTTCGGAGAATTAAAGCTGATCTATCAGGATAGATTAAACTACTATCAGGGAACGCCTTTAGATGAGCAGTACAAGAATCTGGAGGATATAATAGGTGACATGGAAGGATATCGAAGGATCATCGACATTCTTATTGAAAATAACGATCGGGAAATGGCCGAGAAAGAGACAGTTGTTTTTAATGAACATATAGATCAATTCAGCCATTTCTATCAGGATGATATTTTGGAAGAAACTCCGATTGAAGAGAATTTTGATCAGGACCTGCTAGACACACTACCAATATCGGATACTATTATCCCGGATGCCACGGTTATTGAGCAAGAAACAGATCTTGAAAATTAAGCGCCAAAAAGTAGTTTTGGAAAAGGATTATTGCTAGATATATTCGTTAAGGATCCCAATCAGGGTATTTGCGTCTTGCTCGCCACTTTGTCTCCAGACCATCTCCCCTTTTTTATAGATCATCAGGGTGGGCAACCCTTTTACCCGAAGGGCTTGCGAGAGTTCCTTATTCTTGTCCACGTCTATTTTAATGACCTTCCCTTTATCACCAAGGGCAGCTGCCACATCGCGAAGTACAGGATGCATGGCAGTAGACTGTTCATTCCATTCAGCATAGAAATCGAGCAGCACAGGTACATTGAGATCTATTAGTTGTCCGAATTTAGACATAGGTTTTGCGTTGGGTTACGACTCAAATGTAAGAAAAAATGTTAAAATTATACTCAAAGAGTAATTTTTGTAATAACCCCTTAACATTTATCTTAGACAGCCACTTTCTTTTTAAGAGTAATTACGGTAATTTCTGGCCAGATTCCTACTCTCCCAGGATAGCCTAAAAATCCAAACCCTCTGTTTACATTAATCATTTGTCCCATTTCCTCATAGATGCCTGCCCAGTATTTATAACGCCATTTTACGGGACTCCATTTTACCCATCCGGGAATCTCAATACCAAATTGCATTCCATGGGTATGTCCACTTAGGGTTAAATGATAGTGATAGTCATCATGTATCACCACATCTTCCCAGTGAGATGGGTCGTGGCTCAATAGTATTTTAAAATCATCTTTATCAATACCTTTAGACGCCTTTTTAAGATCTCCAGCTTTCTTAAAACCTCCTCTACCCCAATTTTCAACGCCAATAAGGGCTAATTTGTCATCTCCTTTTTGCAAATAGCGGCTTTCGTTTAACATAAGATCAAAACCAATTTCTCTTTGTATATTTTTAAGGTCTTCAAGATTTTGAGATTTTAGCTCCGGCGTTTCCCAGTTCACATAATCACCGTAATCATGATTTCCGAGGATAGAATATTTTCCGTCTTTTGCTTCTAAAGTTGCAAACAATTCTTTCCAGGGTTCCATCTCAAGAGCCTTGTTATTTACCAGATCACCAGTAAATAAAATAGTGTCACTTTGCTGTTCATTAATAAGATTGACCGCATATTCTATTTTTTTCCGGTTGTCAAAGCTACCACTGTGAATATCCGATATCTGAGTGATCTGATATCCGTGAAAGGCCTTAGGAAGGTCATCAAATTCTAGCTCGTATTTCAAAACCCTAAAATCGTACTTCCCTCTATACATGCCATATAAAAGTGCGCTAAATGGAATAGCTGCTATCCCCATAGCTATTAAACTTAAAAAACGCCTTCTTGCAGGAAGGCTGAATTCTCCGGAAGTACCGGATATACTTTGAATAGAAGCGGCGATCAATCTGAAAATATCTTCGGAAAACAAAAAGACGATAGTAATAATCTCAAAGGTGAGCATAGAGATCAAAAAACCAAATGCATAGCTTTTCGGCCTGTTTAGAACACTCCCATCATTATCTCCAAAAGTAAATTGATACACAAAGTTCCCGAGGACCAATAAGGCGAGCGCCATAAAGGCATAATAGACCCAGGGAAAACGGGATGCGGTCTTAATTGCCTGCAGGGAATAGAATCCCAGAATAACGTAAATAGCAACAAAAACGATCCATCTTATCATAGTCCTTTTTTTACAAATATATTTCTTTAGGTTACCCTTAACACTGGATTTTAGAGTTAATTAACGCTTTTAATGACTTTTTTTAAAATGTCCGGATCTGTGACAAGTACCTCATTCTCTGCAATCCCCATGGCTGCATTCATAGGAATCCGCGGTAAAGCAGTAGTATTTAAAATTTTTTTGGTAGCAGACAGATGAATGGCTTTAAAACCTGCTTGCTTAAAGTGTATTGCATTGTTATCCGTAATCCCCGCTCCCGGCATAATGGTACAGGTGTTAGATTTTTTCTCCAATTGTTTTAGCAAAGACAAGCCTTCCATGGCAGATGCAGCCTGCCCGGAGGTCAGTAAAGCATCTACTCCCATTTCCTGTAATTTATCAAAGGTCTCCAGAGGGTTTGCAACCAGATCGAATGCCCTGTGAAATGTAAAAGAACAGTTGCCTGCAGCTTTAAAGAGAGCTTTTGTGCGGTCCCAATCAACTGACCAATCCGGATTTAACACCCCGGAAACGATCCCATCTACTCCCAGGGAAGTACAAATGGCAATGTCTTCCAGCATGGTTTGAAATTCCATATCTGAATAGAAAAAATCGCCACTTCTGGGTCTGATCAGTACGTGCACAGGGATACTCAAAGCCTCTCTCACTTTCTTAATAAGTCCGTAAGAAGCAGTGATACCTCCCGATGGGAGTTCAGAGCAAAGTTCAATTCTATGCGCCCCTGCAAGTTGCGCGTTTAAGGCAGATTCCAGAGAATTTGCACATACTTCTACTATCATAATTACTATCTTTAAAGTTATAAATGTAAACATCCCACAGGTATGGAAAGAAGAAAGTTTTTGAAAAATTCCGGTTTAGGAGGCGCTGCCATCTTAGGCAGTTCGCTTGTAGCCGCTTGTCAGGAAAAAGAGACAGAAGTAGGTTCCCTGGCTGCTAAAGTTGCAGAAGGACCTATCGTAATTGCTACCTGGGACGTTCCAAATGCCACGGCCAAAGCCTATGAAATTCTGGAGCGCAATGGTACGGCACTCGATGCCGTGGAGCAAGGGGTAATGGTTGAGGAAGCCGATGTTACAAACCAATCTGTTGGCAAGGGCGGCAGGCCGGATAGGGATGGCCATGTAACCCTGGACGCCTGCATCATGGATAAAGATAGCAGATGTGGTGCTGTGGTTTACCTTCAAAATATAGTCCATGCTGTTTCCGTGGCGAGAAAGGTGATGGAAGAAACGCCCCATGTAATGCTGGCTGGTGCAGGCGCAAAACAATTTGCCCAGGAGATGGGTTTCCCTGAGGAAGACCTACTCACTGAAAAGTCGAGAGAAGAATGGCTGGAATGGAAGAAAACCTCTCAATATAAGCCTGTAATCAATATAGAAAATCACGATACCATCGGCATGCTTGCCATTGATGCGAACGGAGATATTGCGGGAGCCTGTACCACTAGTGGTATGGCCTATAAAATGGCTGGACGTGTGGGCGACTCCCCTATTATTGGCGCCGGACTTTTTGTAGACAACGAAGTAGGAGGTGCCACGGCCACCGGCATGGGGGAAGAAGTAGTGCGTACCGTGGGAAGTTTTTTAATCGTAGAGCTCATGAGACAAGGAAAATCGCCACAAGAGGCTTGCGAAGAAGGGGTGCGGCGTATCATCGCGAAAAAGAAAAACTACAAGGATATTCAAATTGGCTTTATCGCCATCAATAAGGCTGGAGAAACAGGTGGTTATTGCATTCATCCGGGATTCTCCTACAGACAATACTCCGGGAAAGGGCATTTGAATACCCCGGCAAAGAGTTATATAGATGCCTAATGCTTTAGAATGGTCTAGAATCTTTGTAGTTTTGGAACTGCTCATTATACACTGATATGGCCGATCAAAAACGACTTTTTTTACTGGATGCCTATGCCCTGATCTTTAGAGGGTATTATGCCCTGATCAAGAATCCCAGGATCAATTCAAAGGGAATGGATACCTCCGCGATTATGGGGTTTATGAATTCCTTATTCGATGTTATCCGAAGAGAGAAACCAGACCATTTGGCTGTCTGTTTCGACAAGGATGGCAGTACAGAGCGTACCGAGCTTTATCCGGAATACAAGGCCAACAGGGATGAAACACCCGATGCTATTCGCATAGCGATACCCTATATCCAAAAGATACTTAAGGCTATGCATATCCCCGTTGTAGAAATCTCCGGCCTGGAAGCGGATGATATCATAGGAACTCTGGCAAAACAGGCCGAAAAGGAAGACTACAAGGTATTTATGGTAACCCCGGACAAGGATTTTGGGCAACTTGTCTCTGAAAATATCTTTATGTACCGCCCATCCCGTATGGGGAACGGAATTGAAATATGGGGTATCCCCGAAATTCAAAAACGTTTTGGCGTGGAAAGACCGGAGCAGGTCATAGACTATTTGGGCATGATGGGCGATGCCAGTGACAATATTCCCGGCCTTCCCGGGGTAGGTGAAAAAACAGCCAAGAAATTTCTTGAAGAATTTGGCTCTTTGGAAGCCTTATTAGAAAATACCGACAGGCTGAAAGGTAAAATGAAAGAAAAGGTGGAAGAGAATGCAGAATTGGGCAGACTCTCCAAACAGCTGGCAACTATATGTATTACTTGCGATGTTACATTCGATGCAACTGATTATGAGCTATCACCGCCAGATAGTGAAAAGGTACAGGAGATCTTTGAGGAACTCGAATTCCGCAGACTCCGGGAACAATTCCTAAAGCTCTTTTCTGGTGAAACTGAAGGAACCCCTACAATCGTAAGCAGTCCTGAAACGGCAAAAAAAGAAGTGCTGGCAGCGGGGAGTGGTCAATTTTCCTTGTTTGGCCAGGACGGTTCTGCTCCGGCCACCCTTGAGGTGCACACAGGAAGAAAGACCATTAAAGATGTGCCCCATGTTTACCAGAGCATTCAGGCAGGAATGGCATTAGAACTGTTCCTTAAGAAACTGATGAAGCAGACAGCTGTTTGTTTTGATACGGAGACCACCTCCCTTAATCCTCTTGTGGCAGAATTGGTTGGGATCGCATTTTCATGGGAGGCAGGGAAAGGGTATTATGTACCATTTCCGGATGATAAGGATGAAACACTGGCCTTACTGGAAAAGTTGAGGCCTTTCTTTTCGTCTGTTGATATTGAAAAAATAGGACAGAACCTGAAGTATGATATTAAAGTGCTCCGGAAGTACAATATGGATGTGAAGGGGCCGCTTTTTGATACGATGCTGGCACATTACCTCATCAATCCGGATATGCGTCACAACATGGACGTACTTTCTGAGACCTATTTGAACTACACTCCCGTTTCCATTACAGAACTCATCGGCAAAAAAGGCAAGAACCAAATGAGCATGCGCGATGTGCCTTTAGAGGCGCAAACAGAATATGCGGTAGAAGATGCAGATGTTACCTTTCAATTGGCCAAACATTTTGTAAAAGAATTGGCTGATGCTCATACGATGGAATTGTTTAAGGACATTGAGATCCCCTTGTTAAGGGTCCTGGCAGATATGGAATTGGAAGGAATCAATCTGGATGAAGAGTTTCTAAATAGCTTGTCCGGAGCACTCGATGCTGATATTAAATCGCTCGAAGAGAAGATCTATGACGAAGCCGGCGAATCTTTTAATATAGCTTCTCCCAAGCAGTTAGGAGAAATACTTTTTGATAAATTAAAACTGGTAGCGAAACCCAAAAAGACCAAAACCGGGCAATACTCTACGGCAGAAGATGTATTGTCTTCCCTTGCCAAGGACCATCAGATTATTAAAGACGTTTTGGAGTACCGGGGACTCTCCAAATTAAAAAGCACCTATGTGGATGCCCTCCCTGCTCAGGTAGAAAAAAGTACAGGTAGAGTGCATACAGATTACATGCAAACAGTGGCCGCCACAGGACGTTTAAGCAGCAACAACCCTAACCTGCAAAACATCCCAATTCGGACAGAAAGAGGAAGGCAGGTGCGTAAAGCATTTATCCCCAGAAACAAAGACTACATTTTACTGGCTGCAGATTACTCACAGATCGAATTGCGGATCATAGCAGCTCTTAGTGAGGAAGACACTATGATTGAAGCCTTCAAAAATGGGGAAGATATTCATGCCTCTACTGCATCCAAAGTGTTTAATATTCCATTAAAGGAAGTTACCAGAGAACAAAGGGGTAACGCAAAAACAGTAAATTTTGGGATCATCTATGGGGTTTCGGCCTTTGGGCTAAGCAATCAGACAGATCTTTCTCGGACGGAAGCCAAAGAGCTGATTGATACGTATTACCAGACGTATCCCAAGCTACGTAAATACATGGCAGATCAGGTAGATTTCGCCAGAGAGCATGGATATGTACAAACAGTACTGGGCAGAAGACGCTACTTAAAGGACATAAATGGGAGCAATGCTATTGTACGTGGGGCGGCCGAACGAAACGCCATAAATGCACCTATTCAGGGGAGTGCCGCGGATATCATTAAGATTGCCATGATCGATATTCATCGCAAATTAGAAGAAGGGAATTTCAAGACCAAGATGCTATTGCAGGTACATGATGAATTAGTATTCGATGTGTACAAACCTGAGCTGGAACAGATGAAAAAGATGATCAAAAATGCCATGGAATCTGCCTACACCCTAAAAGTTCCTTTGGATGTTGAGCTGGGACAAGGTGAGAATTGGCTTGAAGCCCATTAATAGACATGTGTTATAACGCATAAAAAAAACCTTCGATGTATCGAATGGTTTTTTTATAAAGCTTATAGCTCTTATCTTTTTGT
>NZ_JBATLB010000087.1:0-22733 GCF_049669965.1 Muriicola sp.
CCATTGTGGTAGGGGATCACAATTACGGAGAGGGATCTTCCAGAGAACATGCCGCCATGCAGCCCAGACATCTGGGAGTTGCTGCTGTTTTGGTAAAGTCTTTTGCCCGGATACACGAAACAAACCTTAAGAAACAAGGCATGTTGGCACTGACCTTTGCCAATGAGAAGGATTACGATAAAATTCAGGAAGACGACACTTTTAATTTTATCGATATTCAGGATTTTGCACCAGATAGACCTTTGAGTATTGAGCTGGTTCACAAAGATGGTTCTAAAGAGATCATCAAGGCAAACCACACCTATAATTTACAACAGATTGCCTGGTTTAGAGAAGGATCTGCATTGAACGTTATTAAAAAGGAAAATGCTGCCTGAAATTAGCTGCACTCGTTGCGCTAGAAAAATCATGGTAAATTAAATTGTAAAAAGATCCGCACTAAATGGCCATTAAAAAAAAGACGGTACTCAATATCCTTCTTATTGCTTTTATTCTTTCTTTTTTTGTTACTCCTATGGGGTATCATGGTAAGATCTTATTAAACAGGATTTTTTCGGGGACTCCCTCTGAAATTCCTATAGGTAAACGGAAGCATATCACGGACTACGACTGGCGACTAAAAGATGCCGATTGGAACATTATAAATTTTAGTCCGTCTAAGGGTAAGGTTGCTTTTGTTAACTTTTGGGCCTCCTGGAGCCTTCCTTCAGATGCCCAGTTAAAAAGTATCCAGAGTCTTTACGATCAATTTAAGGGCAAAGTAGATTTCTATATTATCACCAACGAGGAACAAGCACCTGTTAGAGCGTATATGGAAAAAAATGAGTACAATTTTCCTGTCACCTATTTAATAATTGGAGATAAATCTGCATTACCCGTTTTACAACCGCCGGGGACCTATATTGTGGACAAAAAGGGATTTGTAGTGGCAGAAGAACACGGCATCAAAGACTGGGATAACACCACGGTATTCAACCTGCTAGAAAAACTCCTGAATGAGAAATAGTGGCAAAACAGATCTCCACCCTTACCTTTTTTAAATATCAATCCCTTAAAAACAAGGTATGGGCCTTTGGAATGATGCAATTTGCCCATGCCCATTTGCGAAATGTAGCAGGCCTACAATTTTATAAACTCTTGGGTAGCGGAAAAGCTGGTTTTGATCCGCGACCCGACTGGTCTGTCTACGCTTTACTGCAAGTTTGGGATGATGAGACAGCCGCAGATACGTTTTTTGAAAATTCTAAACTGGTAGAAAGGTATAAGCAGCGGAGTACTGAGCAATATACCCTCTATTTGAAAAATAAAATAGCCAGAGGAAAATGGGCAGGCCAAACTCCCTTTGTACCTCATAAAGATCTTTCAGAAACCATACCACAGATTGCAGTGATTACCAGGGCTACGATCAAAACTAAATTCTTAAGGAAGTTTTGGAAATACGTGCCCACTTCTCAGGAGCCCTTATGGAAAAACGACGGACTGCTTTTTACCAAGGGTATAGGGGAGGTGCCTATTTCACAGATGGCAACCTTTAGTTTATGGAAAGATCAGGAAGCGCTGGATACTTATGCTTATCAGAGTAAGGAACATATAAAGGCTATTGGAGAAACACGCCGGCTAAATTGGTATAAGGAAGAATTATTCTCAAGATTTCAACCGTACCGTTCAATAGGTTCCTGGGAAGGTGTTGCCCCGATAGATTTTTAAAAAAGTCACCTTTAAAACCAAATATAGAAATATACAAAGAACAGGAGTTGGGCGGCATACAAATGAATTGAAAAACGGAGGTCGCCTGTGATCTTCGTCCATTTTATAACCCCATGGAACAGGAGTGCAATCAAGAACCAACTAACGTAATTCTTAAAGGGGACCACATCATTCTGGAACTCCCAAAAATCGAATCGAGGGGCACTTTGCTCCATAAAAAAGTCGAGCACAAGCATTAGCGAGGCTCCTATAAAGATCTGAAGGATATTATTTTTGTTCAGGTATTGCGCAATTCTTGCCGTAATATAAGTAAGCAGGGCCCAATTGATCCCGATCAGTACCGGGACGCCATCTATTTTAACACCCAGGTTGGCTCCATAGCTATAGGTTCCAAAGAGAATACCATAATGTATGCCTATCCATTCGGCGAACATGCCTCCAAACCAAAGCAGCCCAAATATCAATCCTTTTTTGGTGGTGTCTACCGGATAAACCAGAAAGAGCAACAAGGAGGAGATTAGAAGATTTAGTGGGGTTTTGGTAACGAACCATTCCTCAAACCCAAGACTGATACCTGCTATGGCCGAGATATTAAAGAGCCATACAACGTAAATTGCCCAAATACCGTTTTTAATCTGCATGATTCTGTGTTAAATTCTCACTGTCCGGAACCATATCTGCCACTATCCTTGCCGAAAGCAGACACAAGGGAATCCCTCCCCCAGGATGAACAGACCCGCCGCAAAAATATAAATTGTTGATCTTTCGGCTAAAATTTGGATGTCTTAAAAAGGCCGCAAATCTTGAGTTACTTGCCGCACCGTACAAGGCTCCTCGATAAGAGCTTGTATTTGCTTCAATCCCCACAGGGTCTAACACATATTCTGTGGCGATGAGTGGCTCAATGGGCTTTTTTAGTATCCTGCTTAGTTTCTGTAAGATCGCGGTTCTGGCTTTTGTTTTTAGGGTGTTCCAATCCTGTCCGTAGTTACCGGGCGCATTGATCATCACGAACCAATTTTCATACCCTTTTGGTGCATCTTGGGGAATATCCTTGGAGGTAATATTTATATAGACGGTAGGATCATCCGTGATCTGTTTTTCTTCAAAAATTGTGTTGAATTCTTTTTGGTAATCCTCGCTAAAAAAGATGTTATGAAGGTCTAGTTCGGGAAAAGAATCTTTAATACCCCAATAAAAGATAAGAGCCGAGCTCGAACGCTCTTGTCTCAGTGTCTTTTCCGGATGTTCTGCTTCAGGTAAAAGTTTTTTATAGGTAGGAAAGATATCCATATTGGAGACTACAATGTTGGCCGGGTAATGCCCTTTATGGGTCTTTACTCCGGTAGCGGAATTGTTCTTTACAATGATCTGATGCACCCCTTCCTCAAAATGAAATTCAATCCCTTGTTGTTTGGCTAATTCAAAGAGGCTTTGACTTATCTGGTGCATGCCTCCGCCAGGGATAAAGGTTCCATAGTGCATTTCCAAATGGGGAATAAGAGACATTATCCCCGGCGTCTGAAATGGTGAAGATCCGTTGTAGGTGGCATAACGGTTAAACAGCTGCACCAATTTTGGGTTCTTAAAGGTTTTTTGATTTACGGTATTCAGGGAGTCGAAGAGATCCAGATCTCCCATTTGCACTATAGCCGTTAAAGTAGCTCGCGAAAGATAGGTTCTTAGTTTATGCAGGGATTTTTTTAGAAATAGTCCTGCAGTAAGCTCGTATTTTTTCTGATTACCAAGCAGGTATTGATGAATGGTCTTTTCATCTTCCTCGAAAAAATGTGCAGCCTCAGCTAAAAAGGTAGATCTATCCGATTTTACAGAGAATTGGCTGCCATCTTGCCAGAAATAGTTACAGACGGTCAATTTTTTGGAGTAAGGGAAATGGACGCCGGGATCCAGGTCATAGAGCTGAAAAAGTTCCTCAACAAAATGGGGCATGGTAAAAAGGGAAGGACCGAGGTCAAAACGATATCCATCCTGAACTAGCGCATGAAGCTTACCTCCAGCATAGGAATTTTGTTCAAATACATGCACCTCGTACCCCTTCTTACGAAGTCTGAGGGCTGTTGCCAAGCCTCCAATACCAGAGCCAATCACAAGGGCTTTTGGCATGTATTATTTCTTGAAATATTTAAAAGGGACAAAAAGCATTCCGAAGCACTCGCCTTCTTCCTTTCCCAGATGTTTGTGATGAATTTTGTGAGCCCTGCGCACCCCCTTTGCATACCAGTTATTGGCATTCCGGAATATTTTAAATCGCTGATGGATAAAAATATCGTGTACCATAAAATAGGCGGCCCCATATGCCATGATGCCGAAACCTATTGGCCAGCCTGCCCAGAAAGAGCTATTGCTGGCAATCATGATAAAGCTCATGCTCACCACGGCA
This sequence comes from Muriicola sp., assembly GCF_049669965.1. Taxonomy (NCBI): domain Bacteria; kingdom Pseudomonadati; phylum Bacteroidota; class Flavobacteriia; order Flavobacteriales; family Flavobacteriaceae; genus Muriicola; species Muriicola sp. The sequence continues at coordinate 4,109 of NZ_JBATLB010000087.1, forward strand.
TAAAAAATAAAAAAGACATCGTTCCTTTCAAACCAGGAATCGTGATCTTTTTTATGGTGGTCCTTGTGCAGACTCCATAAGAACCCGTGCATGATATATTTATGGGTAAACCAGGCCATAAACTCCATAATGCTGAAGGTGGTTAGAAATATCAGGATCCAAAGTGCAATCTTCATCATATACTAAATTATACCAAATTTAATTTATAGTTTACATATGAGGTAGCAAGTAGCCCAAATTTCTGATAATTGGGGACCCGTATCCTCGCGTTTTTAATTTCCGTTGAGGGAGTCTTTTGAAGCTTTCTAAGTAGTTGATAATAGTATTTATAGGCCGTATACACCCCAAATTTAGCGTCATTCGGGAGATTTACAATACCCACATACCCTCTGGCAAAATCTGCTTTTATTTCTTCTACTATTCTATTTTTAGAGGCCTCATCTAATTTTAATAAATCTGTGTTTGGGAAATACGATCTGTTCAAATATTCATAATCTGCTTTCAGATCGCGCAGGAAATTTACTTTCTGAAAGGCGGATCCAAGTGCCATAGCCGAAAGTTTCAGACTTTCGTACTGTTCGTCATTTCCGTTGACAAATACGCGCAGACACATAAGACCAACTACATCTGCCGAACCGTAAATGTACTCTTCAAATTCTTTCTGGGTGGCATATACCTGCTTGTTGAGATCCATTCGCATACTCTTCATAAAAGCATCTACCAAATGTCGTGGAATGTCATACTGATGGTAGGTATGTTGAAAAGAGTTAAGAATAGGGTTCAGGCTAATTTTATTTGCCAGGCTATTATGGAGTTCCTGTTCAAAGGCATTAAAAAGCTCTTCCTTATTGTAGTCGTGAAAGCTGTCTACAATTTCATCTGCAAAACGAACAAAACCATAAATGTTGTAAATATCCTTGCGAATTGAAGGAGCAAGCATTTTGGTGGCCAGGGCAAATGAAGTGCTGTAGGATTGTGTTACAATCTTACTGCAGTCATATGAAACATTGTCGAAAATAGATTTCATAAGTTATTAATTACTTTTGTTGCTCAATGAGTTCGGAAACTAATTTTCCGGAGATCAAGGATGGAGGCACCCCGGGTCCCGGAACGGTTAATTGTCCTGTAAAATATAAATCCTTCACCTTTTTGCTCTTTAAACCAGGCCTTAAAAAAGCCGTTTGCAATAGGGTATTAGCCATTCCGTATGCATTGCCCTTATAGGAATTGTACTGTTCCTTAAAATCATTGACACAGAAGGACTCTTTAAATATAATATTATTTTCCACTTTTTGATCCGTGCGCTCTTCCAGACGCTTTATGATGATATCAAAATATTGTTGTCGCAGGGCAGGAGTATCTTCTAGATCCGGGGCAATGGGAACCAGAAAAAATCCTGTTTCATAGCCTTCGGGTGCCATACTTTTGTCTGTTACTGAAGGGAAATTAACATAGAACAAGGGCTCTGTGGGCCATTTGGGCTCGTCATAGATCTCTTCGGCATGTCGCTCAAAATCCGTATCAAAGAAGAGGTTATGATGCTCTATATTTTGCAACTTCTTATTAAAACCTACATAGAACAGCAGAGAAGAAGGTGCAAATGTTTTACCATCCCAATAGGCTTCAGAATATTGACGGTACTGAGGATCTAAAAGGGTTTCCGAATGGTGATAGTCGGCCCCGGAAAGAACAAAATTGGCCATTATAGATTTACCGTCTACCACTATACCTGTGGCATGTCCTTTTTCTACAAGGATCTTTTCAACTGCTCTTCCTGTTTGTATATCTACCCCTAATTCTTGTGCCAGACTTTTCATCCCCTCAATGATCTTGTACATACCACCTTTAGGATGCCAGGTACCCAGACCAAAATCGGCAAAATTCATAAAACTATAGAAAGAAGGCGTTTTACTTGGTTTAGCTCCAAGGAATAGTACCGGAAACTCCAGGGTAGCAATTAATTTCGGGTTTTTAAATTGTTTGCGAACCTGTCCGCTGATTGTTTTAAAAAATTGATCTACCCTCAGCGCAGTATCCTTGGTAACAAGTTCAAAAGGAGATATTCCCGGTCTGTAAACAATTTTGTTTATGGCAATATCATAGTTTTCCTGAGCTTTTGCAATGAATTTTCTAAGATGTACAGCGCTTCCCGCCTCAATACGTTCAAACTCTGCACAGATCTTATCCATAGTGTCCCCAATAGTAATAACATCGTCAGAGAAAAAGATTTTATAGGCCGGACTCAGTTTATCGAGCTGGTAGTAATCAGAGGTGCTCTTTCCAAAGTCATTAAAAAACCGCTCAAAGATATCGGGCATCCAGTACCAGCTTGGCCCAATGTCAAAAGTGAATCCTTGTTTCACTAATTGCCTGGCTCTGCCTCCCACAGTATCATTTTTTTCATATACGGATACACCAAACCCTGCTTTGGCCAAATAACATGCAGCCGAAAGGGAGGAAAATCCCGAACCTATGATTACTACATTTTTGTTCATAACAGGAATAAGTGCCTTAGTAATAATTAAATTTAAAGTGCTGCCGAAAGATGTTCTACGGATTCAAAAGACCTTATATGTTCTGGCAGTTTCTTTTTTCTTAAGTATTCTGTTTGCCTGCCCAATATCCAAAGCTTGGAGGATCCTGCTGGACTCAGGATGGTATTAAAATCCTGAATATATTGTTCCAGGCCGTCCTTGGTTGGAACAACAGTAAAATAGGATAGAAAATGCAGATTTTGATAGTATTTTTCAAGGTCCGTAAGACTTTCCAACGGCATGCTCTGCCCCAGGTAAATAGTCTTGTAACCTCGCAGCAATAACTCATAATTAATAAATAACAGGCCTATTTCATGGATTTCATTCTCAGGGAGAAACAAAGCAAAAACTTTGTCTTTTCTCGTGGGTTCAACGGCCTGTATCTTTTCAGTGCTGGTATATATCTTTTGTTTAATGAGGTTTGTTATAAAGTGTTCATGCGACGGACTAATAGTGTCTGTCTGCCATAATAAGCCCAATTCTGTTAACAAGGGAATAAAAACTTCCCAAAAGATTTCCCTGAATGACCGGTCTGCCAAAAGACTGTTATAGGTATTTTGAAAAAGGGAAAGGTCAAAATTGATCATTGATAGCTTGAAGGCATTGATCGAATGATTTTTTGTACTGTTTTGAGCTACCAGTTCCCTAACGACCGCAGGTAATTCTACTTCAGGGATCTTTGCGATCTTCGAGATCTTATATCCACTATTGTAAAGGAGCGTAATGTTCAACAATTTTTGTAAACTGGCTAAACTGTAGGTCCGTATATTCGTTGAAGTACGCTCTGGGGCTAAAAGATCATATCTTTTTTCCCAAATTCTTATGGTATGTGCTTTAATACCAGATAGGTTTTCAAGGTCCCTGATACTAAAAAACTTCTTTACATTGTTCATTATTTTGTTCTAAAGCTTAAACAAATTTACAATTTTTGCAATGTAACCTTCTAATAGTAACGTTAAAATTTTAGCCAATTTTAAAAGCTTAGCCGCCCAGTATGAGGTAAGTATGATGATTGGATGGGTTCCTGAGTTTTTTCAGATATGCAAATGCTTGGTGACCTTTGGGAGTAACTATGGATCAACATTGTGCCCTAAATATCAAGAGCAGGCTAAAACCGCCTTTCCGGATGGAAACCTTCAATAGACATCGATAAGGGCTTGTTTGATATTATTTCAGATACTAGTTTGCCAGTAGCCGGGCCCAAACTCCATCCCATCATGGCATGGCCGGTAGCTATGGTCAGGTTTTTGAGGTGTGAACTACGGCCAATATATGGCAGTCCGTCTGGTGTAACAGGTCTCAGACCACACTTGGCCTCTTCCATTTCCAGAGCACTGATCTCAATGTTATTATAATAATTTTGGGCAGCTTTGGCTATGGCAGCCACTCGTTCTTTCCGGATCCTGTGATTGATTCCCGAGAGTTCCATGGTCCCTGCAAATCGTGTAAAATGCCGCATGGGGGTGACGGCAACTTTGGCCTCCATCAAAATAGCCGGGAGGGTTACCCCCAGAGGTCTTGTAACGTTGATACGGTATCCCTTGCCCGGTTCTATGAGTAATCGTGTACCCAACGCCTTAGCCAGACCGGAGGTCCATGAACCGCTGGCCATAACTATTTCATCTGCTGCGTATTTGCCTTTACTTGTGTTTACTTTGCTGATTTTGCCTCCTTCAAATTCAAAATTTTGAACTTCCTCCTGGGTCCTAATCGTAACTCCAACTCTTTGTAAATAGATTTTTAGTTGCCCCATAATCTCATTAGGGGACGTATGGGCGTCGCATTGATAGTGCACTGCCCCGTCAATATCCTCACTCAAATTAGGTTGTAAAACATCGAGTTCTGCTCTGGATAGTTCTGTTACTTCAAGGCCTTCATCGGCAGCACGCCTGGCCACTTCCTTTTCATGATTCCCTTCTTTCTGTGTTTTGTACAACATCAGCAGGCCTTTTTTTTCCAGTTGAAAATCTCCCAATTCTCCGGAGTCGTGCATGGCACCATAAAGTTCTTTACTCAACAGGTTAATGTCTTTGATAAGTGGTATGGCTTTTTCCACGTTGGCTTTGGTGGAAGAGCGGTTAAAGGCCCAGGCCCATCTTATAAAGTCGGGATCCAAGCGCGGTTTCATATAAAACGGACTGCTGCTGTTAAACATCCATTTAAGACCTTTGGCCATCATGCCGGGAGAGGCCAGCGGGATAATATGGCTGGGGGTGAGATACCCTGCGTTTACGTAGGAAGCTCCGCCGTCCATGGCAGACTTGTCGATCACCGTAATCTGGTGACCTTCTTTGTGCAAAAAATAGGCGCAACTCAGACCAACGATACCGCCTCCAATAATTAAGACTTGTTTTCCCATAGTTTTACCCATCTTCCGGGTGCTGCTTTAAAGAACTAAAATAGGGAATTGCCGGCATCGTTAAAATAAAAAACCACCAATCTTCGAAATCATCAAAGAAAAGCGGTTTTTGGTGCCCACGACTGGATTCGAACCAGCACGTCCTTGCGAACACTACCCCCTCAAGGTAGCATGTCTACCAATTTCACCACGTGGGCAAGTATAGGTTATTTTAAGGGCCGTAAAGATAGAAACCTTAATCCTTTCCACCAATAGTCTGCCGTGTAATTATTTATAATTGTAGCTAACGTCCTGGTTGTATAGGATATCCGTGATCTCTAGTCGCAACCATAAGAAATCGCCTTCCGCAAGTTTCCAGGAAACTTCTGATTTATTAGGGATCCTTACACCGCTGAAATTCTTAAAGGATGTATTGTGAATGTGCCAAACTTCAAGAGGGGCATCTTTTCCCTGACCCATATACCTTTTTGTTTCAAACTCAAGGAGGTCTCCCTCAGGGGAGAAGGAATACTCCCCGCTCACACTTATCTCCTCAAGCGTCATAGTACCCCTCACGGTAAGCTCATCAATAGTTTCCCATTGCATATAAGGTTCCAGAGCAGCTGATGGGTACCAACAGATCTCTGCCATATAGCGCTGAAGAGTGGCCTTATCTGTGTTCGGATCATTCTTGGCATTCGCTACTGGAATCAGCCCAAACAGTTTAATCAGCATATTCCCTTTTCCCTCTTCTAATTTATCTCTGCCGAAAAAAGATAAAGGTCCCCATAAAGTAACTTCGGATTTCCATACAAAAGCCGGGGGTGAGACAGTGTACCATTGTTCGGCAGTAAAAGGCATCCATGCACCGGTGGGAGTAGTTTTAAGAGATCCCTCTTGCTTTAATAAAACATGCTGCATAGGAGGTCTTGCCAGGGCACCAGATCTGTGAAGCCATTTTTGCACCATAAGGGGTAAGGGTTCCGCAGCAGCAGATTTATTTATGATCGTTGAAGTTATTGATTGTCCGAGTATATTTTTTACTTCCTGATGCACCATGTTATCAAAACGAATCACTCCAATTTGAACTATAGCGATTAATAAAAAAAGAAAGTTCAGGATGGTTCCGTATTTGGCGTCAGACCAACTAAGGATGATAAGGACCTGTGAAATAAGTATGGCCAAAAACATAAGATACGGCCAAAACAAAGAATGATAATAATACAAGTACACCGAAAGAAGGAAGAGCAGAAAAGAAACACCCCAAAAAATGGCTGCCCCAGCGCCGATAGGTGTATTAAATGGTATATTCTTTACCAGCCCCATCCCTTTTAAAAAACCAAGAAGGTGGATGGCTCCGTGCACTACCAAAAGGATCGCTATAATATGTTTCATGGCACTCCCTGTTTCCCAACACACAAATTGAACTAGTACCGCTTAAGAATCCAGAATATTCCTTAATTCTTCACTATCCATAACGTATTCTGTCACAGTAAACACCTCTTTGCGGCTTTCTCTGAATGTTTTTACAAAGTCTGCTATTTCTGTTTCAAGTTCTGCATGGGTTACAAAAAACTCTTTTTTGACAGCAGCATCACCACCCTCAACAATGGTAACAGCCATTTCCAGATGGGAAGAAACTTTTTGGTATAATTCTTCAGTACGAAGGCTTAGTTGATGTTCCTTCTGACGGATGGCTGCAACGCTTTCCAGATTCTCCTTTTTAGTGATCCAAATGAGGTATTTAGCGATCAGATTGTGAAGAAATCGCAACTCATCTTTGTAAAATTCAAGATCGGATCGCCAGTGTTTCGCAACAAAATACAACCCTTCCCACTTGGGATGGCCAGTGTCTTGTACGCCAGATGTTTTGCTTATTTTACCCATGATAACAAGGTTTTGGATTGAGTTATAAAAGTAAGGGGGGCAAGAGACAATTCTTATGATTTATATCATATTTAAAGGTGCATTTGTAGAAATAATCTTCCCATCTTCCATTTCAATAATACGATCTGTTCTTTTGGCAAAATCGTGATCGTGCGTCACAATTAGCAATGATAATCCTTGTTCTTCCTTGAGTCTTTTAAAGATCTGAAAGACATTTTCGGCATTAAAGCTGTCCAGATTACCCGTGGGTTCGTCTCCCATGAGGATGGTCGGATTATTGATCAGGGCCCTCGCAATGGCAACCCGTTGTTTTTCTCCGCCGGAGATACGGGAGGCCTTCTTAGGACCCAGATGACCAATATTGAGCATCTCCAGTTTTTCTGTAGCATCTTTTTGTATCTCCGGATAGGTCTTTAATCCTAATTTCCTGGCGGGTAACATCACATTTTCAAGCACTGTGAATTCGGACAAGAGGTAATGGAATTGAAAAACAAAGCCAATGTGCTCGTTTCTGATCTTTGAAAGGGCCTGGTGCGAGTTTCCTGTGATCAGTTCCTTATTGAGAAACAACTGCCCATCATAGTCTGTGTCCATGGTAGACAGAATGTAGAGTAAGGTAGACTTGCCGGAACCCGACTTGCCCATGATAGAAGCAAATTCTCCTTTTTGGATCGAAAAACTGATATCCTTCAGTACGTGGAATTCTACAGGTTTTCTGAAGTACTTATTAATATTCTTCGTTTCTAGGACAGGGTTCATGGTGCTGTTTTAGGTGCCTCTGATGATGCGTACGGGATCTATTCGTTTTGCTTTGTTGGAGGGCAAATAGCCCGCTATAAAAGTGGAAATCAGCGCAAATACAATTCCAATCACATAATAGTGTAGCTGAAAATTTACAGGAAAGGTCTTGATGGTTGGTAAGGCTTCCGTATTAAAGGGAAGCTGATCAATAAAGACCGAAAGGCCGAACCCTAAAAGAAGGCCCAGTATACCACCCAGCAGACCTATGATCATAGCCTGACTCATAAAAATGAGCTGCACATCTGTTCCGGAAAATCCGGTAGCCTTCAAAATGGCAATGTCGTTCATTTTCTCATAGATCAGCATGTTGAGGATATTGTATATGCCAAATCCGGCTACAATAAGCAGGGTTACTGATACGGCGTAGGTTATCAGGTTTCGGATATCTGACCCGGTTTCAAACTGTGCATTGGCCGTATTAATATCCATGGCTTTTATCTCAAATTGTTTTTCGAGGGCCTGGGACATAGGAAGGGCAGCCTCTATATTGTTAAGCTTTATATTAATGTCCGTGATATAGTTAGTGGCTTCACCCAGGATCCTTTGCACGGTGGAGAGGTTTGCATAACTCTGAATATTGTCTATTTCGGCTATACCGCTTTGATAGATCCCAACAATCTTCAGGGGGAAAATATCACCTCTTATCGTACTGATCTGTACTCTGTCTCCAACGGCCAGAGACATTTTTTTGGCAAGTCCGGCTCCGAGTAAGATCCCATTTTCCATGTTTTGCAATGCCTCCGGACTCCCTTCCACAATGTAATCCCTGAAATTAGACAAACGCACCTCTTCCATTATATCCACTCCAATTAAATTACCCCCTAATTCTATGGACCCGGACAGGTAGAATAGTTGAGCTCGCACCTGTGGAGTAGCCCCTTTTACTTCGGGGTCCTTTTTCAGGTAATCCAGGATAGGTAAGGCATTGTGTATTTTCTTCTGACTCAGTTTTGGTCTTATAGAATGGACCACATTAAATGACCCTTCAAATGTCTCGTACAAAGCAACCGGTTGCTTTTCTGAAGGTTGTATCTCGTTGTACAGATGAATATGGGGAGTTTGGTTTAAGATCAGATCATCCAGCATAGTGTTTAGCCCTGTCATAAAACTAACCAGCGTTATATAAGCCCCTATTCCGAAGGTAACACCAAGGGAGGCGGTGACCGTAGACTTCATCTTAGTAAGGAGATGGGTTTTGGCTATGTTTAAAATAACTTTCCACTGGATCATTCCGCTGGTTTTAAAATATAGGTGCTGCTATCTATTCCGGACAGGATCTCCACATATTGAAGGTCTTGCAGTCCAATGGTGATTTCTACCTCGCCATTTTCAGTTTCCACCTTCGAATCTCCTATGAGGTATGCCTTTGGGATCACCAGGATATCTTTTTTTTGCTGTATGATAATATTGCCTTCGCCAGATAATCCCGGATATAACGTATTTGGAGGCGAATCAAAGGTGGCCTCAATTTTAAACGTTTGGGAACGATCATCTTTTTTTGGATATATTTTATTGATCCGGGTTTCGAAGGTCACTGAGGGGTAAGCATCCAGCGTAATAAGGGCCTTTTGCCCTATTTGGATCTTTACTATGTCTACCTCGTCTACCAACATCTCTACTACAAAAACCTCAGAACTCCCCACCGAAGCAACTGGTTCCATGGTCGTAATTAGCTCCCCCGGATTCTTGTACAGGGCGTAGACCGTTCCGTTGATCTTACTTTCAATGGCAAAATCGCGGGTGGTATTCGCAGAGTTTTTATAAGAGTTGGCGGCTTGCCTGTATTTTGTTTCAAGGTCGTTGCGGGTTTGTTCATAGGACATTTTAAGGGCCCTTACATTATTGCCTGAAAGTTCGTAGGCTAACTTTTTAGCATCAAACTGAGCTTGTGATCCTATGCGCTGCTCCCAAAGATTTTGTTGTCTTTTGAAATTAATGGAGTCATTGGACAATTGCAATTCTCCTGCCTCTATTTTTTCAAGGATACCTTTTAAAACGGCATCGTTCCCCAAATAATTCTTTTTCGCCAATTCAAGATTCAGGAGTGCGTTATCCGCATTTAATTTGGGAGCTGTATTAATAATCTGGGCAATGGCTTTGCCCTTCGGCACTTTATCCCCTTCTTTGACAAGATTTCTGTCCAGAATGCCACTGACGGCTGAATAGGCCTGATAAAGACTATCGGGTTGTACAGTTACCGAAGTATAAACAGATTCCGTGAGATCCATTACCTGAGGCTGTATTCTATCCCTTTTGCTGCCACATCCAATAAGTACCAACAACGTAAATATCAGCAAAACACAATTCAGAAAAGCTCTTAGTAATTGCATACAACAGATTAATTTTAACTAATTTAGGGAACTAAGGGTAGGGGAACAATGACAATTATCATAAGGTTTACAGATTGATTTATTCAACAATTGTAAACTTTTGAATTAAAAGAACCCAAGGGATAGGGACAACTAACAAGTTTGGCATTTCCTTAAAAAGAGAATTAGGCTCTCGTGTTTTTAATTCCTGTAAACAGACTGATAAAAGTCATGGAATGCCCCTTTGAAATGTATTATTTTTAACACTAATAAATCTTTTTACTATGACCATAAACATACAATACCTGCATATGCCTACCAGTGAGGCCATGAATGAACTTTTAACGCAAAAACTTGAAAAACTAGGTGCCAAATACAATTGGATCGTAAGTACCGATGTCTATTTTAAATTGGAGAATGATCCATCTGGCAAGAATAAAGTATGTGAAATGAAAATTGAGGCTCCTGGCCCTCGAATTTTTGCGAAGTCTAAAGAAGATAATTTTGAGAAAGCAGCTGCGGAAACCCTAAAAGATCTCGAAAGACAGCTTAAAAAAAGAAAAGCAATTCAATCCAAATATTGATCGCAGGTATCTATTGATGCGATTGTAGTATTTGAACCAGTTCGTTTTTTGGAACCAAGCCGGATTGTCGCCATTTTTGTTCACCATTCTTAAAGAGCACCAAGGTGGGGACACCACGTACCTGAAATTTAGCTGCGAGAGATTCATTCTTATCCACATCAATCTTAATAACACGGATAGCATCTCCTAACTCGTCTTTTACTTCTTTTAGGATGGGCGCCAACATTTTACACGGACCACACCAGTCGGCATAGAAGTCGACCAATACCGGTTTTTCTGAAGAGATAATGTCTTTAAAACTGTGTTTCACGGGGTTTGTATTTATGGAATGAAATTAAGGAATAATTTATTTGATTTAGCTGACGAATATCATACTTCGGTAGCTACTCTTAAACTAACTTTAAAGAAACATACCAAATTAGTATATCATGAGAAAGATTGTTGTGCCAACAGATTTTTCAGACAACGCATTTAATGCTTTGAAATACGCCTGTGAGATCTTTAAATACGAACGGAGTGAGATCTATATTGTACATGCGTATGCAGATGAAGTATATCAATTGGGCAACATTAAGGAACGTTCCGAATTGAATAACAGGAAGGAAGAAGTTTCGCAACGTGCAACGGAGGCATTGGCAGAATTGGTACATAAAATTAAGGAGTATGCCCCCAACCCAAAACACAGCTATATTTCTTTAGGAGCTTTTGGATCTTTAATAGATGAGGTGAATGATTTGGTGGAAAAGGAAAATACAGACATTGTTGTCATGGGTACCCGGGGAGCAGCCAATGACAGGGGAATTACTTTTGGCAGCAATACGCTCAATGTAATGAAATATGTACAATGCCCGGTACTTGCCATTCCTGAGGATTATGGGTATCATCCCCCCAAGGAACTTTTGTTCCCTACCAACTATTTACTTCCCTACAAACGCCGGGAGCTAAAACTACTTTGTGAATTAACGGGATCATTTCGCTCTACTATTCATGTATTATACATAGATCCGATGAAGAAGTTGTCTCTCCGGCAAGAAGACAATAAAGATTTTCTTCAATCGGAATTAAGCAAGGCAGAGTTGGTTTTCGAAACCACGCCTGAAAAAGACAAGACCATGGCTATCACTAAATATATCGTGCACCAACAAATAGATATGTTGGTGATGGTAAATACCAGACACTCGCACCTGGAAGACCTTTTGATGCCCACAACGCTGAATAAGATAGGTTTGCATCTAAAGATCCCATTTTTGGTGCTGCAGAATATTGCCCGCTAATTTTAATAATTACTATCATGAAAAAAATACTGCTTCCTACCGATTTCTCAAAGAATGCAAAAAATGCCATTCAATACGCCGTAGAACTATACAAAGATTCAGAATGTACCTTCTATCTCATAAACACGTATACCCCGGCCATTTATCAGTCCGAATACATTTTACATAGCCCTGGACAAATTGGTCTGGGTGATATTTATCAGTCGTTCTCAATGGAAAACTTGGAAGAACTGAAAAAAGAGCTGGAGAGAACCTATAAGAATCCAAAACACAAGTTTATCATTCACTCTGTCTTTAATTTACTGGTAGATGAGATCGTTGATTTAGCACATAAGGAGGAGGCAGACCTCATTATCATGGGAACTCAGGGGGCAACCGGCGCCAAAGAGATTTTTATGGGATCGCATACGGTACATGTAATCAAGAAAGCCCCATGTCCTGTTTTAGCCATTCCGGCCGATTTTAAGTTCGAAGCACCTAAGGAGATCTTGTTTCCTACAGATTTTGAAATAAACTATCAGCATGCCCAACTATCCGTTTTGTTGGATCTGGCCGCACATTACCAATCTAAAGTAGATATTATTCATATCTCCAGTGGCAATGAACTTTCAGCCAAACAAGAACAAAATAAGACTAGCCTGGATAAAATGTTAGGTGAAGGGAAGCATCGTTTTCACGACCTCCCAAGTCAGGAGATCATAGAAGGGATCAATTCATTTAAAGCTAAGTCCACCGTAAATCTCTTAGTGATGATACAGAACAAGCACACTTTTATTGAACGTTTGTTTATTGAACCGGTGATCAAAAAGATCGGCTTTCATGTAACCATACCCTTTATGGTTTTACCGCATCCAAATGAATGAGGGGATGTAACAGATCTAAATTTTAACCCTAATAGCTCATGGAGAACAAGGCTATAGAGATAAGGAAATCTTCAGGAGAAAGGGTGCCTTTTTCATCCTTAAAACTGGCTGCATCTCTTAGACATAGTGGTGCTGATGAAGACACCATAAACATGGTACTTCAAAAAGTAGCCGATGAGTTATTTGAAGGTATCAGCACAAAAGAGATCTATAACAGGGCCTATGCCATCTTAAAGCGCAAGAAACCCATATTTGCTTCCAAATACAAATTAAAGAAAGCGATCTATGAATTGGGCCCAACAGGTTTCCCCTTTGAAAAGTTTATAGCGACCTTGCTCAATTTTTCTGGGTATAAAACTGCGGTGGGGGAAGTTGTAAAAGGAAAATGTGTTTCGCATGAGATTGATGTACTCGCAAGAAAAAATGGAAAAATCTGCCTTATTGAATGTAAGTTTCACGGGGAAGAAGGGCGTAACTGTAATGTGAAGGTGCCCTTGTATATCCACTCCAGGTTTCAAGATGTCTGTAAGACCGAGAACCACGAGGCCGGCTTTAAAGTTCCCGATGAAGGATGGGTAGTTACCAATACCCGGTTTACACAGGAGGCGACTACTTATGGTAAATGTTCCGGCCTTTACCTGCTTAGCTGGGACTATCCGCACGATGACGGATTGCGCAACAGGATAGACAGATTGGCTTTGTATCCCATCACAGTTTCTACCCTTTTAACGCAACGCGAAAAACAGTTTCTTTTAAGCAGGGATGTGGTGCTTTGCCGACAATTACACAGAGACACTTTTTATCTAGACCATTTGGGTGTCTCAGAAACCAGGAAAACAAGGATCTTAAAGGAAATAGGCCAATTATGCCAGTTTTAATAAAGTACAGCAAAGAATGGTAAACATTCAATTTTTAGGAGCTGCCCAAACCGTCACTGGTTCTAAATATTATTTGGAAAATGACGGGCTAAGACTCCTTGTTGATTGTGGTATGTTTCAAGGTCTGAAATCTTTAAGACTTCAGAATTGGTTACCCCTGCCTGTAGATGTTACTGCTATTGATAAGGTCCTTCTTACCCATGGCCACCTGGATCACACAGGATACTTACCCCGATTGTTACAACAGGGATTTAAAGGTAAAATTCTCGGAACCGCGCCCACTTTAGCCATTGCTGCTATCATTTTAAGGGATAGCGCCAAAATACATGAGGAGGAAGCAGATAAGGCCAATAAGGAAGGGTATTCTAAGCACCATCCGGCTTTGCCTTTTTACACTCTTGAAGAAGCGGAGAACACTATTCATCTTTTTCAGATGGTGGAAATAGATCATTGGCTGCAGCTGTCTGAAAAGGTGCAGATGCGTTTTTCGTACAACGGCCATATTTTAGGGGCCACTTATATCAGCCTTAAAATTGACGGGAAAGTATATTTGTTTTCCGGCGATATTGGCAGGCCAGATGATCTTTTATTGGAGGATCCGGAACATCCGCAGTGGGCAGATTATCTTTTTCTGGAAAGTACCTATGGGAACAAACTACATCCTGAGGAGGATATTGAGACCCTGCTCGCAGACCTGGTTCGTAAAACCATACGAGATCAGGGGATCTTGCTGATCCCATCATTTGCCGTAGAAAGATTACAGTTGCTTATGCTGATTCTGTGGCGGATGTATAAAAAGAACCGAATTCCCAATATCCCAATTTTCGTAGACAGTCCGATGGGGACAGACGTTTTGGAACTTTTTGAACAATTTCCTGAGTGGCATAAAATTCCGATAAGAGATCTGAGAGCCATGTGCGATCATATGACCCTGATTAGCTCATATAGAGATACCTGGAAAACTATAGATGATCCAAGACCCAAAATTGTAATTGCCGGGAGCGGTATGTTATCAGGGGGCAGAATACTTACATATTTAAAACAAAAAATAAGCAGTGATTCAACCAGGATATTATTGGTGGGGTATCAGGCCGAGGGCACCAGGGGGAGAAAACTCCTGGAGGGTGCATCTACCATACGCATATTTGGAAAGGATCACGAAGTAAAGGCTAAAATACTTCATCTAGAAAGCCTTTCTGCACATGCAGACCAGGCAGAATTATTAGGTTGGTTGGGGGATATTAAGAATATTCCGGAAACTACTTTTTTGATTCACGGTGAACAGGAAGCAATTGAAGGCTTTAAAGAAAAAATTGAGACCTCCCTTGGATGGCGTGTTAGCGTTCCAAACCTTGGGGATACGGTGCAGCTTCTTTAGACAGTTGGTTGTACCTCCATTTCAATAGCCCTAAGTTTTAGTAAAACTCAGAACAGTAACGATAAAAATAGAACCCAATGGAAAAACAGCTAGTAGTCAGAAAAATGAGCATAGAAGAATTGCATCAGGAGTCAAAAAAATGGATCTCACATCTTAATTTCATGAAAGATGAGATCGTTTTCTTTGATCATCTTTTGAATTCATATGTTTTTGAACCCGATACTCCACTCTTATTTGAAGACCTTCAAAAATATGAGGGGAAACTGAGAGTGTCCAATGAATTATCTTCAAAGGTAATTGAAGAAATCATTGAGCATGGAAATAAACTTGGCGGCCTGATGGAAATTCTAAACAGCAGTTTAGACATGGCCTATCAAAAGAAACACAGTCATTACAGACTTGAGGTGGAGGAGTGCCTGGAGAATTTCAGAAAATTGAAAACCGACCTTCATTCGTATGCGTCAACTATTTTAAAGAAAAGGCATAAAAAGAGCTAGTGGAAGTAGAATTGCTGATAATTATCATGTGTTTTAAAGGCCTGTATTACTATCTTTTATTAAGTAACCTTATTAGTAACTAATGAGTGTAAAAAATTATAAAACACCTATCATGAAAACATTTTTTTGGACCTTTTTCCTACTATTCCTGTCCTGTAATGATGCGGAAATAGTTAGTAGTTGGAAGAATCCGGACATAGTACTATTTGATGCGTACAAGGTACTGGTCGTAGGGATGACACCGAGCCCGGAAGCCCGTTTGCAGTTTGAGACAAAAATGACAGATAGATTCACCCAACAGGGGGTAGAAGCCATGCGCAGTATCGATCTTTTTGATATAAACTTTACAGATGCCAAGCGTACAGATAAAGAACTGGACGAGGTAGAAGAACGATTACTAGACAAGGATTTTGACGCTATCTTATTTACAAAAATACTGGGTTCTGAGAACAGACAGAGCCTAAGCAGGAAACTTTCAGAACTCGACAGGAATAATGCCAGGTTCAAAGATGACTATCTAAGTCACCAGAATATTTATTACGAAGATGAATACTATGATCAATACACGGTATATTTTGTTGAGACTGCTTTGTATTGCATTTGCGTAGACAAGGAGCGCGATCTTATCTGGCGGGGTGTTATTGAAGTATCCAATCCTATAGAGGCCGAAGACACCATTGAAGAATATGTAGACCTGGTTGTCTCTACCATGGAGCACGAAGATCTTATTTTCAGAAAAGAGAAAGAAAAATAACAGTGTAGCTCCAGTTGATGCGTATAAATTTATCAACACCTACAAAACAGGGGCAAATATCCTGGCTAGGCCTTCTATAAGTTTATCAGTAGCAGGCCTTCTGGTATAAGTATCCTGCTTTAATTCGGTACTCTTCTTGCAATCCCGTAAGAAGATCTCACGGAGCGATTTGGCCTTGTCACTATCGTATAGTAGTGCATTCACTTCGTAATTGTGCTCAAAGCTGCGTACATCAATATTGGCGGTTCCTATGGAGGCAATATCATCATCGCTCACCAGGATCTTGCTGTGGAGGAAGCCATATGGAAATAAAAATATGCGGATACCAGATTTCAGAAATGCCTCGAAATAGGAGCGAACCGTCCAGTCTACCAATTTACTATCGCTTTTTTCCGCTATTAACAAACGAACATCTATTCCACTCAGGGCAGCCATCTGCAGGGCCTTAAGGATCTCATTACTCGGGATAATATAAGGGTTGGTGATATACAGATACTCTTGAGCCTCATTAATGATAGATAAATAACAGTGTTCAATATTGGGAAAGGCATCATCTGGCCCGCTGGGTATTACCTGTACGGTTTCCTGTCCTGAGTCTGTTTCATCTTCTGGTCTCGCACTTAATGGTATTTTTTTCTCAGAGACCATAAACCAATCAGATATAAAAACGTGTTCCATGAATGCCACGGCCGGGCCTTGGATGGCCAAATGCATGTCGTGCCATTTCCCAAGATCGGTATTTCCTCTGAGGTATTTATCTGAAATATTAATACCTCCGGTAAAAGCAATGATCCCATCAACAACAATGATTTTGCGATGATTCCGATAATTCAGGGAAGAAAGGAACCTCCCAAATCTAAATGGAAGGAAAGGATACACCTCCACTCCCATTGATTTTAGTTTTTTAAGATACGCAGCACTAAGGGAATAACTGCCAAACCCATCATAGATCATTCTGATAAGGACGCCTTGTTTAATCTTTTTTTCAAGGAGTGCAAACAACTTATCAGCCAATTCTCCTTCTTCAAAAATATAATACTGCAGATAGATGTAATTCTCCGCCTTTTCAAGTGACTCGAAAATTTTATTAAAGGTATGCTCTCCGTCTTCTAACAGCGTAACCTCATTGTGAGAAGTAGGGGAGAAATGTGTAACCTTCGCCATAAGAGACATCATCTTCTTGTATTTTGGTTTGCTAGTCTTTTCTATGAGATCTTCAGAGTAGGATGGAAACTCAATAGAATTTTTCCGGAGTCGGGCCAGCTTTTTCTTTCGCCGGTTCCGGCCTAACATGATATACAATAAAATACCTCCCACAGGGATGGTAAAAATGGCAAGAAGCCAGGCCAGGGTTTTAGAGGGTCGCATTCCATTGATTAGTAAACCATAGATCAGGAATAGAGCTAATAGAACATAGAGCGTTAGTAGGATGAATACAAGCATTGGTTTGGTTAATCTTTTGCGGTCCTTTACTAAAGGTTAAATGTACCACAGAATATTGACAATTTGTGATAAGAGCATAAAGTAATCTGCGTAAAACCTGCCATAAATATTCAATGATGATTTATATAGACTTACTCTTATTGCCGGAGTATACCACTGAAACAACATCCTGATTTTTCCCACAATGGCATTAAAATAAGTAGTAATATTGCTTCGTAATTCGAGATGAATTTAGTATACTTCATCAACCCAATTGTGAGTTTTTATGAATCTTCGTGATGGTGTTAAAACCGCAGAAAATAAGGTCTCTTCAGAAACCCTTAAATTAAGTGAATTTGTGATCGACAAAAGCAAGTCGGTTACAGATCGTTTGGAAAGCTATGAGGATATCCTCAACCTGGAAGTGGGCGATACTGCTCTAAACAGAGCTAAAGCTTTAGAACGTGAGTTCGATATACGGCAACTGTATATCAAATACGAAGGAGACAATCCTACAGGAACCCAAAAGGATCGTATTGCTTTTGCACAGGTGTATGACGCTTTAAGGCGCGACTTTGATGTGGTATCGCTGGCCACTTGTGGCAATTACGGAGTAGCCGTTGCTTTGGCGGCCAGTCTGGCAGGGATCCATTGCAAGATCTATATTCCGGAGTCATATCACACAGATAGGATAGAAGAAATGAAATCTCTGAATGCCGAAATCATCCGCTTACCCGGAAGCTATGAAGATGTGGTAGCGCAAAGTACAGAACTGGCTAAGGTCAATGAGTGGTATGATGCCAATCCCGGGGCAACCAATACCCCCTTACAGATCTCGGCCTATGCCCAGATCGCATATGAAATTTTCGAGGACCTGGGAGATGCACCCAAATACTGTGCAGTTCCCGTATCCAATGGTACCCTGCTGGCAGGTGTTTACAGAGGCTTCGTCAGTCTTTATAAAAGTGGTAAAACCTCGAGGATCCCAAAGATGATAGCTGCATCTTCCTCCTACAAGAACCCCATAGTACAATCGTTTAAAAAAGGCTTGGACCACTGCAAAGACCTGGAACCAAAAACTATTAAAGAAACCAAATATAACGAAC